>JAJYCM010000129.1 GCA_021778375.1 Bacteroidota bacterium | reverse complement strand
ATTATACATTGCCGACACAACATTATCATGCGCCTTTTCAGATGCAATTTGATCGTTTGCAGATTTAATTTCATATCTGTTTTGCATTGCAAGATTTATTAATGAGTCGACATTATATTGAACAGGTGACTCGGTAAATTCACCGACCGGTTCTACATTTTCATTTGCGGGTAACCCAAGAAGTTGTCTCAAACTTATTTCAGAATTTGTTAGAGAGTTCTCAAGGTTTATTTTTTCTTCTTCAGCGGACGAAAGATGTACTTTTGTCGTAAGAACATCAAATGATGTTGCAGTGCCTGCCTCTACTTTTTTCTTTATTAAAGCAATATGTTCTTCCAAAGTATTTATTGCTTCATTCTGAACTTTAATACTTTGCTTAAGAAAAAGTATTGTATAAAAGGTCTGAGCAGTCCTGTAAGCTAAATCTTGTTTGACAAGTTCTAATCTATCCTTATAACCAGCCACTTGAGAGTTGGCGAAGTCAATATCTTTCTGCCGTTTGTCGAAATCATAAATAGTAGCGCTAACGCCTACGTGCTCGTCAAAATTATTGGCAGGAAACATATCGAAATTTCCTAATCCGGGGAAATTGATAGATGCCAAAGGTCCAAGCCGGGCATAATTCAAAGAAATTCCGGCATTTGGATAAAGGGAGCTTTTGCTTTCATCTACTCTTGCTTTTGAAGCAGCTATTAAATGCATCTGCTGTTGAATAGCGGGACTGCTTGAAATTACAATATGGATTGCTTCTTCAACCGTAAGAGAATCGGTCGAATGGCTTTGTGCAGAGGTTAATCCTGTTATGAAAATAAATATTAGAGACAATAAAAGATTTAAATAAAATTTCATTTTTACACCAATAAAATAAGTTATTAACTGAGTCTTAAAAAAATTGTCAATGCTACGGAATTATCTCATTCCAATGTTACTATCTTTTCACCCGATCTCTTTTTCTTTTTGTAACGCAAAAACATAATTGGGACAACACAAGCAATGGTTATCATTGAAGCTATAAAAAAGTCATCATCTACAGAAGATACAAAAGCCTGCTGACTTAAATTATACACCATTAAGGCATTTGCACGAGCTGCTGAAACCGCAGCGTTTCCACCAACTGCCTGCTGTGAAAATCTTGCTAATCCCATCAATACATTTTTTGTTACCGGGGAATATTTGTTTATTACTTCACCGTAAGACGAAGTGTGAAAAATTGTTCTGTCTGTCAAGAGCGTTCCCATTATTGCAACTCCAAAACTTCCGCCGATTTGGCGCAAAACATTATAAAGCCCGGAAGCCTGAGCCATTCGATCTCTTGGAATGTCAGAGAGCGCTATTGTGCTAAGGGGAGTAAAAATCATTCCCATGCCAATACCGCGCAAGTATAATGAAACCATTATTGAAGAAGTCTCGGAGAATAGCGAAAGATAGCGATTAATAAAAAGGCTTAATGCTAAAAGAGTTATACCTATAATTGCCGGGATTTTCGGATTAATTTTATCGGCAAAATTTCCCGCAATTGGTGACATTATACCCTGTAGTATTCCTATCGGTAGAAACAACGACCCCGCTTGAAAAGCGGTTCGTCCTAAACCGTTCTGTACATATAAAGGTAAAATAAATGTACTTCCGAACATTCCCATACCAAAAACAAACAGAACAAGATTTGCCATTCCAAAGTTAAAGTTTTTTAATAACCGGAGATCTATCAGCGGATGTTTGATGCTTAAATCAATTATAAGAAAAAATACCAATCCTATAAAAGACAAAGCAAAGCAGGATAATATAAACCCCGAAGTCCAGCCGCCGGTATTCCAGGCTGCATCGCCGTCAGAAAGTGCAATAAGCAGGAACGATAAAAAGGCAGAAACAGAGATGAATCCTGCGATATCAAATGGCTCCTTTTTCTTCGTTTTATATTCGCGTTGAATAATAAGGGTTGCAAAGATGCCTATAATACCGATTGGAACGTTAATATCAAAAATAGAGTGCCATGCAAAATTATCAATCAGATATCCTCCGAGCATCGGTCCAAGCGATACAGATGCAGCTGCTGCAATCGACCAGAAGCCCAGAGCAACACCTCGCTTTTCCGGCGGAAATTCTCTTGTCACTATTGCCATACCTACCGGCATTAATAAGCCTGCCCCGGCGCCCTGTATTATCCTGAATAAGATAAGCGCTGTTTCGTTCCAGGATAATGAACAGAGCAGAGACCCTACAGTAAACAAAGAGAGAGCCAAAGTATAAGTGCGTTTGTACCCTATGTGATCAGCAATCCAACCAGAAGTTGGAAGCATTACCGCAAGTACTAAAAGATAAGCCGTAGCTACCCATTTAACCTGATCAATAGAAATTCCGAATGTTGCCATTATTTTTGCCAGCGCAACATCCACAATAGTTGCATCAAGCACAGCCATAAATGTCCCGATCATAACATTTGCAAGTACCCACCACTTGTAGGTTGAATGTTCATGATGCAACGAGGGAATAGTTTCTATTACTCGTCCTCTCATTGATTTTTTTCCAAATCCTAACATTTATTATTTCACCTTTACTGAAATTTCAACTGACATTCCGGGTCTTAGTATCAATTTGTTACCATTCTTTCCGTCCGGATCATCTATCGAAATTTTTACTGGTACTCGTTGTGTTACTTTAGTAAAATTTCCTGAGGCATTATTAGGAGGGATAAGTGAAAATTCGGAAGCGGTATAATTTCCGATTTCAAAAATCCTACCGTGAAATTTAGCATCAGGATAACTATCTACAGAAATTTCAACCGGATCGTTTAAGTGAATGTGTCCAAGTTTAGTTTCTTCAAGGTTTGCTGTAACCCAAATATTTTTGATATCGTAAATCGTAAATATTGGCTGTCCGGGCTGTACAACATCTCCTGTTAGAACCCATCTTTTTGCTACAACGCCACTCATCGGAGCGGTTACAGTTGTATTTTTTAATTGAGATTCAATTACTCCGATCTGACCTTTTGCCGAAGAAATTTTTGAAATTTCTATATTATATTCTGCTTGAGCAGCCTCTAATGCTTTTTGCGAATGATCATACTGTTCTTTTGTTGTAATACCTCCCTTGAATTGTACTTCTGCCCGTTTAAAGTCATCTTCTGCACGGCTTACATTTACTTGTGCAAGAGGTATACTTTTTTGTGCAAGATCAAGTCCCGCTTTGGCAAATACCTCCTGAGAATGAAGATCGCTCGGATCCAATTTTACCAATAATTGTCCTGTAGTTACAGTATCCCCTTCATCTGTTCCGAGAGTATCAATTCTCCCGAGAATTTTTGTACTAATAGTGACATTGTTGGCGTCTATGTATGCATCGTCGGTTGAAACATAATCCTGCATATTCATATACCAATAATATCCTGCAATTACCAGCGCAATTATAATTAGAGATAGTGGAATGATGATTCGCTTTTTCTTAAAAAGCGGTACTTCATTGATATCTTCATCCATGCTTCCATTGGATTGCGTATTTATAGATTTTTGAGGTGTCTGATTTAAATTGTCGTTTGACTTATCTTTAGTCTCCATTACTTTTTCCTTGTTACTTTCTTTTTGAAATTCCATTAATAATAATTTCTATCATTGACTTCATTGCCGATTCCATTTCATTGTAGGTCTCTTCGTTGAGGCTATTCTCGCGGACTTTAAAAAACCAAGCGCGCGATCCGTAGAACATCTGCAAAATCACTTCTGCGGTTTGTTGAGGGTTTGTGACGGAAAATTCTCCGTTCTTTTTACCTAATTGAAAAATCTGTTGAAGAATTTCTACTTCTTGCTTGTGAAAATCTTTATAAAGCTCTAAAAAAGATATTCTTGTTTCCGCCGATTGCTGTAGACTGAGTGCTCGTAAATTTACAAGAGTCCTAAAATGTTCTAAGCGTTTACCTGCATACGATCTAAACATTTTACATGCAGGAATTTTTTCGGTCAGCATGGAATTAATACCGCTGAAAAATTGTTCCGATTCATGTTTGATTACTTCATGGAAAAGGCTTTCTTTAGTAGGAAAGTAATAATATAGAGAAGCTTTTCCCATGCCCACATCTGCCGCGATCTCATCCATTGTCACTTTTGAAAAACCGTAATATGCAAATCGTTTGCGTGCGGCGCCCAAAATCATATCATGCTTTTCCGTTGATAATTGTTCTGCCATTGTCATTCGTCCTTTATACCATACGACTGTTTCAGTTAAACAGTCGAAAGATAAAATATTCTAATTCCATAAACAAATCTTATCAAGTAATTTTAAATTAAAATATAATAACTGGTGACGTGATTCACAGTTCTGTAAGCATAAGAATATTTCTACATGAGTCCACTATAGAAAAATCATTCCCATATACCTGTCGGCTGCCGAAACTGTTGCAGAACTAATAGTAGGTCAAATTATTGCTTCAAGTAAAGATGAAGAAAAAAACAGAAATTATTATAGGGCACTTCTAAAAACTTCAATATTCTCTGCGAACGTTGCGTATTCTTTGCGTTCTCTGCGTTAAATTTTTATAAAAGATAGTTTTTAGAAGTGCCCTATAATTGGGAGAAATGATTTTGAACCTACACTTTTATACAATTTATTATATCTCGAAGATTTTGTAGCAGAAGATAACTTTTATCGATTATTGGAAAGGATACTCGATCTAAATTTTATATACAACGAATGCGAACCTTTTTATGGAAAGACAGGGAATAAGTCAATAGTACCTGTGGTATAAATCAAGGTAAATTCATTTGGATTTTTAGAAAAAACAATTTCTGATAACTACGAAGGAAAAATAAAGGTATAATAGAGATAAGAGAACAAACCTTTGAGCATTTTTTGTCCCAAAGTATTTCTTAATAGATTTAATAATCATTTGCTTTCGAATGATTATTAAATCTAGTTAAAAAAATACTTGACAAATTAATAATAATATGATATAATTGCGCAAACGATTGTGCAGCAATAACAATTATTATGAAAAGACAAATCAACACTACCCTTGAAAATATTTCTAAACAACTGAATGTTTCTATTTCAACTGTATCTAGAGTTCTTAATGGTAAATCAAAAAAATACCGGATCAGTAAGAAAACAACAGATTTAATTTTAAAAACAGCACAACAATTAGATTATATACCAAACCAACTTGCTAGGGGGCTTCGTTTAAAAATGACCAATACTATTGGTTTGATTATTCCTGATATAGCGAATCCATTTTTTGCTAAAATTGCTAGTTTAATTGAAAAGTCTGCTAGAGATAATGGCTTTTCCGTTATTGTTTCCGATTCCGAGGAAAAGACAGAAGTTGAAATTTCTTCTTTGCAAACACTAACTAGTCTGAAAATTGATGGAATTTTAATTTCACCAGTAGGGGGACAATCAAAGCATCTTGCATCGATAAAAAATAGAGGTATACCAATAGTAACGATTGACAGACAATGCCTAGATTTAGAATTACCATTTGTTGGCTCTGACAACTTTAAAGGCGCTTTCACGGCTGTAAATTATTTAGCCAAAAATGGTCATACCAGAATTGCAATTATCCAAGGGATAAAAAACACAAGCGTAAATATTGATAGAGTTAACGGGTATATAGAAGCATTAAAAGAAAATAACATTTCTATTGATAAACGCTTAATCGTAGGAGAAAATTTTGATGAGAGAAATGGATATGTTGAAGCAAGTCTTCTTTTGAATATAGAAAAACGGCCTACTGCAATATTCGCAACAGGTAATTTAATATCATTAGGTGCTTTAAGAGCGATTTATGAGAAAAAATTAAGAATTCCTGACGATATATCGATTATTTCTTTTGATGACCAACCATATTCTAGTTATTTAGCCACCCCTATGACAACTGTTGCGCAACCAAACCATGAAATAGCTTCAATTGCTTTTAGGCTTTTAATGGATTGCATTGAAACAAATAAAACAATGGAACCTTATAAAATTTTATTACCAACAAAGCTTATAATAAGAGACTCGGTAGCGAAAATTATTACTCATTGATTTTATAACTTGAAAAATGACAAATAATGTAATGAATATTTTATTGTGAAAACATATAGAGTATTCAAGCTTTTTAGAACGGACTCATAGTTGATTTGATACATTTCTTTAGACAAAAAAGCAAAATAGCTTTTATTTGTGTATTAGAATAGAGGAGTCGTATAGTGATATTAGTCCAATTGGGACTAACCAGGCGAAGCTGTATTTAAGATAAATATTTTTTTATAACATGCTTAAAAGTTATGGAAAGAGCAAAAATATTTATCTTGATGAATATAGTTATGTAGGAAAGCATTGTTGAGATAATTGATTACTTAATAAAGAAAGGAGGTTAGCTACAAAAGCACATAGGTTTCCAATATTATTGTTTAATTGGGGAAATATAAGGCGCCGGCAACATCGTGTTAACAATATTTGTATACAATCATTTGCTTAGTAATAGTTATGTCAAAGTTACCGGTAGCGAACTATCAGTGAATAAATCACTGGGAAGAAGGTATTTTAGTCAATTTATTCCCTTCTGAGAATTAATTAATTTTTTATTAACAATTATTCTAGGAGATAACATGAAAAAGTTATTCATTTTTCTGCTATTCTTTTTCGTTAGTGTTTCATTATTTGCCCAGACTTATTTAGATGTAGCTCCGGGTTATGGTACTTTGAATACAGCGATTGCCGCAAACCAAGGTAATGTTATATATCGCTTGCAGGCAGGTCAGTGGTATGGTTTGAGTGGAGTAATTTCAAATCAAACTTTTAAACTAGTAATTGTGGGTACTACTCCTGCAAATTCTACTTCGATGCCGGCAGAAATTCAAGATGGTTCGGATGCTCAGGGTATCCCATTCCCAAATATGATTTCCGCATTCGATGATGTGACTTTAAAAAATCTTTTTATAGTTCATGCAAATTCAAACAATGTTCAAGCCAGTGATGCCATCGTTACCATGCAAGCTACATGCACAGTGAGAATAGACAGCGTCGTATTTGATCCTTTAGGGATCAATAATAGATTGGTTGATTGCGGTAGTGCAGTGCATCCAAGTATATTTATGACAAACAGTATGGTTCTTCGTTCCGGTCAGCAGACTGACCCAAATGACGGTAATATTTTCAATATTGCAGGAGCTCCAACAAACGGAATAGATACTTTGTACGTAGAAAATAATACATTCGTTAATACCGGTACATGGTTTTATAATAATGGAAATTTTAGTAGCGGTTTAGATAATTTTATTTGGGTTAATCATAACACATTCATCTTTCATAAAAGCCAATTATTCTGGACTTGGTATACGAATCAAGAGTTTTTCACAAACAACCTATTATTTGATTTTAATACTCAGCCCTGGGTTATGGCCTGGAATGCTTATTTCCCTGATGGTTCAGCGACTCCGGA
>JAJYCM010000128.1 GCA_021778375.1 Bacteroidota bacterium | reverse complement strand
TCATAATTGACAAATCCAAAAACATTAGGGTCAACCATTCCACATCCCAATATTTCTAACCAGCCTGTTTGCTTACAAACTTTACAACCTTTACCATGGCATAAGTAGCATGTAATATCCATTTCAGCACTCGGTTCAGTAAAAGGGAAAAAACTCGGGCGAAATCGGTAGTTCAATCCTTCGCCATAAAACTGCTGTGCAAAAGAAACAAGTGTCCCTTTAAGTTCCGCAAATGTAACGCCGGAATCGACATATAATCCTTCGACTTGATGAAACATACAATAACTTCTTGAGCTGACCGCTTCATTTCTATATACCCTGCCCGGCATTATAGCCCTCACGGGAGGCTTATGAGAACTCATGACTCTAATTTGCACCGGGGACGTGTGTGTTCTCAACAGAAATTCTTTATTGATGAAAAAAGTATCCTGCATATCTCGGGCTGGATGATCGCTGGGAAAATTTAGGGCTTCAAAATTATTATAATCAGATTCAAGTTCAGGGCCTTCAAGAATTGAAAAACCGAGTCCCTTAAAAATTGATTTTATTTCATCCAGGGTTTGTGTTAAAAGATGTTTACTGCCTAAAATTTTTGTTATGCCAGGTAAGGTAATATCTATTTTTTCATCTGTAGAAGATGAAGCAGTTTCTAAATTTTCTTTTAGTAAGTTGAACTGATTAGTAGCGTAATTTCTAAGTTCGTTAAGCGATTTTCCCACTAAGGGTTTTTCTTCCTTAGTAGCTGTTTTAAGATCTTCAAATAAAGTTGAAATTTTCCCGTTCCGGCTTAAATATTTTATCCTTACATTTTCAAGATCTTTGAGGTCGCTAACCTTAGAAATATCGCTGTCAAATTCAGAACGGATAATCTGTATTCTTTCGGAAAGCATAATTCTATATTGATTAATTTAAAATAAATACCCTCTTGAAAAATGATATCTCAAGAGGGCGTGCCTGCCGGTTGACAGGCAAAAAAATTAATTAAGCGAAAAGTTTACTATTTCTGTAAAAGTTGCTGGATTTTCTGTTGCAAGACTTGCAAGAATCTTTCTGTTTATTCCTACGCCTTTGGTTTCGAGACCGTGAATTAACTTTGAATAGTTAGTTCCGTTAATTCTTGCTGCTGCATTTATCCTAACAATCCATAGCTGTCTAAAAGTTCTTTTCTTAAGCTTCCTATCTCGGTAAGCGTGAACTAAACCTTTTTCGACATGATTTTTAGCAACCGTATAGACTTTGCTTCTTGCTCCCCAGTAACCTTTTGCAAGCTTTAATACTTTTTTCCTTTTACGGTGTGCAGCTACTTTATTTTTTGAACGTGGCATTTTATTTCCTTTTAAATTAAAATTATTGCATCATTATTCTAACGCGATTGGATTCGGATTCCGATACCAGCGTAGAGCGTCTTAGCTTTCTTTTTCTTTTGGTACTTTTAGAACTTAAGATATGGCTTTTGTAAGCACTTTTTCTTTTAAATTTCCCGGATGCAGTTTCTCTAAAAGTTTTCCTTGCACCGCTGTTACTCTTCATTTTTGGCATAAAGTTTCCTAATTATTAATTATTCTTTTTACTTTTCTGTTTTGAAGGAACAAGAATCATGTTCATATTTCTTCCTTCCATTTTAATCGGAGATTCAACTTTGGCGATATCTTCAAGCTTTAGAATAAACCTTTTTAACAGCTCTTCTCCTTGTTCGGTATAAGCCATTTCTCTGCCCTTAAACATTACTGAAACTTTTACCTTGTCACCTTCTTCAATAAAATTTATTGCATGTTTTGCTTTAAATTCAAAATCATGAACGTCGGTATTTGGATGAAGCCTTATTTCTTTAAGTAAAGAAACAACTTGATTTTTCTTTTGTATTCTTTCCCGTTTCTGCTGTTCATACTTAAACTTTCCAAAATCGATAATCTTGCAGACGGGTGGTTTTGCCTGCGGGGCAATTTCAACTAAGTCTTGGGCTCTTTCGCTAGCTAATCTAAGCGCATCTCTAACTGTAAAGATACCAAGCTGCGTACCATCTAAATCAATTACCCTTACTTTGGAAGCTTTTATTTCTTCGTTTACCCGAACACTTTCTGCTTGAGCGATATATAACCTCTTAAAATTGTTATTTAAATTTTATTTTTTATTTCGTCATGAATATTATCAATAAATTCGGATAAAGACAACGATCCCATATCACCTAGCTTATGTTTTCTTACGGAAATATTTCCGGCGGATTGTTCCTTTTCACCGACAATCACCATATATTTAACTTTTTTTGTTTCCCAATCTCTAATCTTATATCCGATTTTTTCGTTACGTTCGTCAAACTCTCCACGGATACCGGCATCTTTTAACTTGTCAAATACATCTTTACCATACTCTGCAAAGTTTTGAGAAACAGGAATAACGGCAACTTGAACAGGCGCTAACCACAACGGAAATTCACCTGCATAATGTTCAATTAGTACTCCGATAAATCTTTCAAGTGAACCGAAAGGCGCTCTGTGAATAACTACCGGTCTATGTTTCTGTCCATCACTTCCTGTGTATTCAAGATTAAATCTTTCCGGCATAATATAATCAATTTGTACAGTACCAAGCTGCCATTTTCTACCAAGCGCGTCTTTAACCATAAAGTCAATTTTAGGTCCGTAGAAAGCTGCTTCTCCTTCGGCGACGTGGTAAGTAAGCTTCATTAAGTCTGCAGCTTCTCTTATCTCTCTTTGAGCGCGTTCCCACAGTTTAATATCCCCGCCATATTTTTCAGCATTATTGTCTCTGAAAGATAATTGAGTAGTAAACTCTTTAAAGCCCATTTGACCGAACACAACCTGAATCAATTCAATTACTTTACAGACTTCATCTTTCAACTGATCTTCTCTAACAAACATATGCGAATCATCAACAGAAAATGATCTCACTCTCGTCAGTCCGTTGAGTTCGCCAGATTGTTCATATCGATAAACAGTTCCAAACTCTGCATAGCGGATCGGTAAATCTCTATAGCTTCGAGGCTTTGAAAGATATATTTGAAAATGATGCGGGCAGTTCATCGGTTTCAAGAGGTATTCTTCTTTATCGCCTTCTAATTTAATCGGAGGGAATTGGCTGTCTTTATAATAGGGATAATGCCCGCTTGTTTTATAAAGATTTATATTTCCGATATGAGGAGTAATGACTGGTTCGTAGCCGCGTTTTCTTTGCTCTTCACGAAGATAATTTTCAAGAGTCTCTCTAAGAATAGTGCCCTTCGGCAGCCAAATAGGAAGACCGCTTCCTACAGCCTGCGTAATAAGAAAAAGCTCAAGTTCTTTTCCAAGTTTTCTATGGTCGCGCTTCTTTGCTTCTTCCAGTCTTTGGAGAAATTCATCCAACATTTTCTTTTTGGGAAAAGAAATGCCATAGATTCTTTGAAGCTGTTTGTTGTTTTCATCCCCGCGCCAGTATGAGCCGGATATATTTAGGAGCTTTATAAACTTTATTTTCCCTGTAGACAGCAAATGAGGGCCGCGGCAAAGATCGGTAAAATCGCCTTCTTTATAGATACTAACTTGCTCTGAATTTTCATTTATGCCGGATAAAATTTCAACCTTATAATTGTCGCCTTTATTTTCGAAGAATTTAACAGCAGAATCCTTTGATAAATCTTGCCGGATAAAAGAGTTATTCTTTTTTGAAAGCTCAATCATTTTATCTTCAATGGCTTTTAAGCTTTCTTCAGTTAAACCTGTATTTATATCTATGTCGTAGTAAAATCCGTTTTCAATAGCGGGTCCGACTCCGAATTTTGCTTCAGGATAAATTTCCTGAATTGCATGAGCCATTAAATGTGATGTAGAGTGCCAGTATACTTCCTTCCCTTTTTCGTCATCAAATTTCAGGAAATTAATTACTGAATCGGAATTAATAGGGGACTCAAGATCTTTGACAAATCCATTTACCTCGGCTGCTAAAGCAGCTTCAGCTAAGCCAGGCGAAATTGATTCGGCAATTCTGAATGCAGAAATGCCTTTGTCAAATTCTTTGCTATTTCCGTCGGGAAAAGTTATTAAAATTTTATCACTCATAATACTCTTTATAAAAAAAATCGGAGTATACTCCGACATCAGTGGGCTCTAAAGGATTCGAACCTTTGACCTTCTGCACGTCAAGCAGACGCTCTAACCAACTGAGCTAAGAGCCCATATTGAAACTTCTATTTTTGTACCGAGGGCCGGACTCGAACCGGCACGGGAATAAATTCCCACAGGATTTTAAGTCCTGTGCGTCTACCAATTCCGCCACCCCGGCAAAATAATTCAAATTCTGTGCAAATTTTTAGGCTTATAGCTCGAAATTGGCTTGCAAATATAGATAATCAAACTAATTTTTG
Source organism: Bacteroidota bacterium (assembly GCA_021778375.1). Classification (GTDB taxonomy): domain Bacteria; phylum Bacteroidota; class Ignavibacteria; order Ignavibacteriales; family Ignavibacteriaceae; genus FEN-1297. Next base: position 3,105 of record JAJYCM010000128.1, on the reverse strand, counting down.
CAAGAATTGTGATAGAAAATTTATTAGAAAAGCATTTAATTCATTGCTATCCAAAATAATTTTGGGATTTATAATAACCTGCGAATTATGTGGGATTATTATTTTATATATTTCACAGCAGAACAATCCATCATATTTCGTCCATATGCATTTGATTCAACAAGAATATAAGTGCCACATAGTTGCGATACAAAGACGAACTTCATTCTTTAGTTAATTTTCTTTATAAATTAATTATATGTCGCTCCTCCGGAGCTTTATCCTTTTTTTATCTTTTTCTACTAATATGTCACCGCTCTGCGGTTCTAACCCTTTTGTGTGGACTGTTATAATTGTGTAGCATGCTAAGTTCGCAGAACCTGCCCCGTTTGTGAGGTTTGCGTGAGATCAACAATTATGAGAGCATATTCATGTTTTGCAATTTTGTGATTGTATAATGAATGTGATTATCAAATTGCATCATAATTGAATATTATATCAAAGAAGCCCCGGCGGGGCGATACATTAGTAGAAATAATTATCCCCCCAAAATACTAAGAGCCCCAGAGGGGCGAAACATTTGCAGGCAATACCATATTCAAATAAACATTTTTATACCAACAAGAATTTATATCATTATAAGCACGGCAATTGAAAAATCGATGAATCGGTTAAAAAGTATTCTTTTCATTTATTTTCCCACGAATAGAATTCGTGGGCTGCAATTTTGCCTTATAATGGATTGCATGCAAATGATCACTATTTATTATTAATAATAAGTAGAAACTTATGGGAAGGTATGATAAATGAAATTTTATTTTAGACAGATATGATTTAATTCAATAGGTTCACAAACAAAAATCTATATATCGTCCCAAGGAAACCCCCTAGGTTTTCCTAAACTTCAGAGGTTTTTCTGCTTACTTTCGACGACAGTCAACTTGAGATATTATAAATTCTGGGGTTACTGCATGAACCATCGTGCGTAAGGTACGTTATTAAAATACTTTATGCAGAATTACCATTAGGAGAAGTTATGATTATTAGACGAATCAATAATATTATGGTTTAACTATAAGATTAATCCTAGATAAGAGGAAGATCAGTGTATTCATAGTACATTCAGAGTGCATTCAAAATGTGCCGGAATTTAACGTCCATTTTTCTTGCTTGAAATAGGCAGAGTAAAGAAGAACTCACTTCCTTCACCTAATTTACTTTCTACCCAAATTTTTCCTCCTTGAGCAACTACAAATTCTTTAGAAATTGCAAGACCTAAACCTGAACCTTTTGAATTTCCATTTCCTACCTGCACGAATTTATCAAATACTTTTTGACAATCTTCTTCAGAGATTCCAGTGCCTTCGTCTTTTACAAGGAATTTGACAAATCCGTTTTCATTTTCTGCTTTTACGGTAATTTTCCCTCCTTCGGGAGAATATCTGATTGCATTGTTAATGATATTAACAAGTACCCAAACTGTCTTTTCAAGGTCTGCATTTATTGGATAAATGCTTTCGTCTACAGAAGTTTCAAGCCGGATGTTTTTTTCAGAGATAAACATCATTAAAGCAACAACTGCGAGTTCAACAATATCTTCCGGTCTAATTTCAGTAATCTTTAATTTTATATTTCCTGTTTCTGCTTGTGAAAAATCAAGCAGTTCGTTGACTACTTTAGAAAGACGGGTACTTTGTTGCCGGATTGAATTTATTAATCCTTTTTGTTCTTCATTTATTTCACCGATTCTATCGTCATCGAGAAGTTTCAGGCTCAAGTTAATTGATGAAAGGGGTGTTTTCAATTCGTGAGACACGGTAGCAATTAAATTAGTTTTAGCTGTATCTCTTTCTTGGTAAAGAGTTACATTTTTCAACATAATAATATAGCCGGCTAATTTATTTTTATTACTTCCACTTGATTTAAGCTCAAGATTAATATGCTCAATTGAATAGTAATTTTCTTTGCCGTTAAGGATTATTTTAATTGGCTTAATTTCTTCTGATTGTTCCCCTCTCTCCTCGGCCATAAGATTTGAGATCATTGTTCTTACTAAATCATTTCTGGCGGCAATATCCGGAGCATAGCGATTAAGTACATCTTCTTCTTTCAACCCGGTTAGACTTATCATAGAATTATTAGCAAGTATTACATTCTTGTTTTCATCAAGAATCATAACTCCGTCCTGAAGATTTTTTACAATCGCGTCCATTCTTTTCTTTTCAAATAAAAGCTGATCAAGATTTGTATATTCATATTCTTTTAAACGCTGCACCATAACATTGAAAGCTCTGGCTAACTCTCCCATTTCATCATTTGAGATAATATCCAATTTCTGTTCATAATTTCTGTTTGAAATTTCATTTATCTTTGCTGTAAGTTCTGATATAGGACTTACAATTTTGCTCGGAAATTTGAATATAAAGAACAAAGTTGATAATATGCTGAAAGCAGCTACTATCGCCATGTAGATAGTTACCTGTCCGGCCGTGTTTTCTGCTCTGCTGCTGCGAAGCAGAATGGCATTCATATTCACCCTGTATATTTCAAGGATATTTTCGCGAGTTATGTCATAAAGGGAACTAATTTCATTGATATTACTTTTTGAATGCGCGGAAACTCCAGGCTCCATTATTCCTATCGTATGCAAAAATCTATTGTAATTACGCTTGAGTTCATTTACTAATTCCTCTTCGCCTATTTCCGTTATATTATGGGCTTCTTTACTTAGATTGCTTTTAAATTCTATATTACTGGCAATAAAACTTGCAGTGTCAAATTCAGCCTTACTACTAAATTTAGAAGATGATATCCCTTCCTCTAACTTTATTTTATACATTGTATCAAGGCATTTGGTCATCATCGTAGTGTATTGAATTGAGCGATAATTATCTTTAATGGCGCCTTTTGAGCTCCGGGCAATTCTATTTATAAAAAAGATACCAAGAACGCTTAGTATTAGAATCACTATAAACAGGAATAGTACTCCTGCAAATATTTTTGTTTTAATCTTTTTCATTGTTTGAAATAATTAGAATATCTAAGTTTAAATTTTCTAGTTGTTTTGTTAAGTCCTTGAATATATTTCCGAATAATAATTTTTCCTTCAAAGAGACCGAAGGGGTG
>JAJYCM010000127.1 GCA_021778375.1 Bacteroidota bacterium | reverse complement strand
TATTGATTTGCAAGTTGAATTACTTTTGCATTTAATTTTTTTGCAGAGGGATGTGGATTAAATGCTATAGTGTTTCCTCCTGCAAGTTGAATGATTATATTATTTATCATCGTAGGACCGGGGTGAGTACTGGGAGTAATATTGCCTATTACACCGAATGGAGAATATTCATCTAACGCAAGTCCATTCTTACCTGACCATGCTTGCGGATTAAGATACTCAACACCCGGGCTATTCTTTGCCGCGTTAACAAATTTTGAGATCTTATGTTCCACACGCCCCATCTTCGTTTCTTCAACTGTCATCCGAGCAAATTCTTCTTTATGGTCCAATGTCATTTGTCTAACAGAGTCGGTTATTGTTTTACGGCATTGTTTACTACGCTCTTTAAATAATTGAAATGCCTCGTCGGCAGCTTCAATAGCATCATTCATATCATCAAACACACCCCAATCACCATTGTCTATTTTCCTCGAAGGATGAGATTCAGATTGGTTTTGCGCAACTACTTGTCTAACTATATTCTGGATCAAATCCTTTAATTGATCTTCACTAATATTCACGTTTTTCCTCTAATAATTATTTCACAGATTTCTTTTCTGGTTTCAATGGATCAATCGGGAATTTCGGTACCAACTTTTCGGATGGACGTGGAATTACCAACTCTGAAACAACATTGCCAACATTCCGGGCAGCTTGAGTACCGGCTTCTACCGCTGCTTTTACTGCTGCGACATCGCCTCTTAAAATTATGCTCACTCTCCCGCCACCAACTTTAACCAACTTTCCTAATTTTACGTTTGCAGATTTTACTGCAGCATCCGCTGCTTGAACTGCAGCAGTATATCCGACTGTTTCGATTATTCCTAATGCATCTGTCATTTTCATTTCTCCTATTTTTCAATTCCAATTAATTCAAATACTTCTTCGTGCGCCGAGGGGATGATATTGGTACTAACCAATTCGCCAACTTTTGCAGCTGCATCGGCGCCAGCTTCAATCGATGAACGAACCGCCCCAACTTCACCGCTAACTATTGCTGTTACATACGCTCCGCCAATCTCAACTCGCTTAACAAGTTCGACATTTGCTGTTTTGAGCATAGCATCGATAGCTTGTATAGCTCCGGTATTTCCGCGCGTTTCTACAAATCCTAATGCTACTCGCGACATATTTGACTCCTTCTATTTGTTTATTAATTATTACTAAGTATAAGTTTGTGTTTTTTTATAATATCTTTAGCTCCCGGGCTAATGATAGTCCCTTTGGGAACAACAATTTCAACTATTGCAGGATCAAGTGATACAAGATGATTTTCTGTAAGTAAAGGTGTTTTATAATTACTCAAGTCAATCGTCTCACGCTGTTTATTTTGTTTTGTGTTTGTACATGAACAATTTGTCTTTATTTCTTCTGTTGAAAAGTCTATTACCTCACCAAGCTTTGACAGTTCAGTAATAACTTCCCTTACAATAATCTCAATCAGTTTTTCAATCTTAATTTCCAACTCTAATCACCGTCGGCTTTCCTATATGAATATATTTTACCGGAGGATATGGCATCAACAATTCCAACTATTGTATTATCTGCTGCTGTACGTTTTGTCATAGGTGTTATTCTTGCGGATGATGATGAACAAAGGAGCACAATATCTCCATTGCCGGCGTTTACAGTATCTATACAAGCTGCTGTTTTCTTAGTATCAGATAAATTCTCATCGAGATAAGTTACAATCATAATTTTTAGACCATCAAGGTTTCCTTCTTTTCTCGTCGAAACAACATTACCTATGACTTTTCCTAATTTCATTTTTAATCTTTACATTTTACCAATAAATTCAACAGAAGTTTCTTCTCGAACATTCGCTGCATTTGCATCATCTGTATCTAAATGAATTTGCAATTTCCAGTTATCATTAGTTCTAATAAGCACATTTTCGAACATGGTGCTTTTTTCACCCGTGATTTTCACTTTACAATAGTCGCCATTTTTTACTCCTAATAATTCCGCATCTATATTAGACATGTGAATATGCCTATTCGCGACTATTGCACATTTTTCCAAATAGATCGAGCCTCTTGGGCCAACTAATGTCAAAGGAGCAGCTTCTTCAAGTGAGCCTGAATTTGCAACCGGAGGATCTATTCCGAGGAAAATTGCATCGGTAAGTGATACTTCAACTTGATCATATTTTCTAAGAGGACCAAGAATTCTAACATTAGGAATACTGCGTAATTTGGGACCCACAATTGTTAATAATTGTTTTGATGCAAACTCACCGGGCTGATATAAGGGACGCATTGATTCGCATTCTGCATCTTCACCAAATAGCGTATGAAATGTTCTTGGAGTCAAGTGTATGTGACGATTCGAGATACCAAGTGGTATATTTACAAATGGAGAGTTCGATCCTGGTCGCGATTTTATTGATTGTAAATCAGCCTTAAGAAAATTTTGAACTTCATTTACAATTAGTTCAATTAACTTTTGATCAGAAATCTTATCTAGCTGTTCAATATCTGTATATTCTTTGGTTAAACTCAAGAATCTGCCTTTTAAAATTATTAATTTAAGTTGCTATCAAAACTTCAATATTAGCACAACGCAATTTTTCTATTTCATCTAAAGGAGCTGTAGAATCTGTAATAACTTTAGATATTTGATTTATATCAGCATAGGCGGACAAACCTGTCTGGTTAAACTTATTGCCATCCACTAAAATAATTACTTCCTTTGCACGACTTACAATGAATCTTTTTAATTCTATCTCAAGCAAATTTGTATCTGTTAATCCGTTTTCGGATGATATTCCCCAGGCGCCAAGAAATGCCTTTTGTATTATTAGACCATTAAAGAAATCGTTAGTTGAGAGCCCGGTTATTGAACCCGATGAATGTCTTAAATATCCTCCGGGAAGTAATACGTTAATATTGTTACAACCCATAAGTTCAATTGCTGTCCAAATACCTGTTGGAATTACTGTAACATCTTTTAATTCTTCTTGTTTCCTAATTGCGTGCGCTAAAGCCAATACTGTAGTGCTCGAATCAAACAATACAGAATCAGAAGAATTAACATACCTGGAGGCTAGTTCACCAATTTTATGTTTTATTTGTGAATTAAGATTTTTTCGTGTTTGAAAAGAATATTCCTGCCTTACTCGTTCTTCAACAAGATGAGCGCCTCCGTGTAACCTGTCTACCTTTCCCAATTTAGCTAGACTATTTAAATCAGTTCTAATTGTAACTTCAGAAACATCTAATAAACTGCTTAGCTCGGACACAGAAACATTTTCTTTGCCAGCTAATAATTTCAATATTTTTTGATGTCTTGGCAGCATTAAATTACTAAATATTTTATAGTCTCATAATTAATATCTAAAACATAAGTATTTTTTCGTTTACTTGCAATATATTTTTATTTATTTTCGTTTTACTTCCATTTTCTTATTTATATTTCATTATACCTTAATTTATTGCCTGCCTAGCAAACTTTTTTTAGTGAAACCTTTGTGACTTAGAGTCTTTGTGGTAAAGCTTTCATTTCTGCGTAATGTGAGCAGGCAATTATTACACTTCCTGAAAAAAGATTAAATTTGGACACATGTAAACATTAAAATTCAGGATAATGAAAAATTCAAGATTAACTAATGAAGCCGAAACAACCACGCTCATAATAAAAAATATGGTATGTGACCGATGCATAAAAGTTGTAAAAGAAGAGCTTCTAAAATTAAAGGCTGATGTAAGAAGTATTAAACTCGGGGAAGTTGTCATAGCCGGAAGCATAAAAAATCTTCCTGTCGAAAGAATTAAAAATGTTCTGGTAGAAAATGGATTTGAGCTTATTGAAGATAGAAAAGCTAAGACAATCGAACAAATAAAACTCGTTATTCTCAAGCTTGTACGAGAAGAGAAAGATGCTAATGATTTATTGATGAATTATTCGGATTATATCGTTAAAAAATTAAATATGGACTATCATTATCTCAGCACTTTATTTTCGTCAGTGGAAAATATAACTATTGAACAATATATAATTCTGCAAAAAATTGAGCGCGCAAAAGAGCTGTTGAAATACGGCGAACTAACTTTGAGCGAAATAGCCTATAAACTCGGTTACAGTAGTGTTCAGCATCTTTCTAATCAATTTAGAAAAGTTACCGGGCTTACAGCCAGTCAATTTAAATCCCTTACTGAAAACACACGAAAGTCTTTAGATAAAGTTGAACTAACTTAAATATTTACCTATCAATTTTTTTTCCCACATTCATCATTCAAAATTCCTTCCCGCTCGTCACTCGTCACTTCCTATATTCCATGTTCCATTACTGAAATCATATAACATTTCCTTAAAATTCTATAATGCATTAGGTAGGCTAAATAACTAAATTTACATCTGTCATTAGACTGGAACATAAATAAAAATTTGAAAGGATCTAAAATGAAAACTCAAGAATTGAAAATTGAAGGCATGTCTTGCGGACATTGTGTTATGGCTGTGCGCAAAGAACTTAGTAAAATGAGTGATGTCAAAATCAATGATGTCCAAATAGGCAGCGCTAAAGTTGAATATGATGAAAGCAAAGTCTCGGATAAAGATTTAGAGAATGCAGTCGAGAACGCAGGATATAAATTAGTGAAATAGTTAAGTGTAAGTTTAAGAATAAGGATTGAGCGATGGAAATAGATGAAATTAAGACATTAACTCTCCCCGTGGAGGGGATGACTTGCGCAAGCTGTGTTGCAAGAGTGGAAAAAGCAATGAAGAAAGTCGAGGGGGTTACAGATGTGAACGTAAACTTCGCTACGGAAAAGGTAACTTTTTCTTATAACGACACCGCTACGAATATATCAGCGTTATCTGGAATCGTTGAAGACGCAGGCTATAAACTAGTGCTGCCGGCTAAAGAAGAATCCCCTTCCGCTCAATCCACGGGTAATGATACCGATATTCCGGAGAATCTCGACCAAAAGAAATCATATAAGCAGCTAAAGTCCGAATTTCTATTTGCCGCTATAATGACTATACCCATAATGTTTATTAGCATGATAAGTATGACTGCATGGTTTCATTCTTGGAATCCTCTGCCGATGGAATATATTGATAGATTATTATTTCTAGCAACAACTATGGTAATGTTTATTTCAGGGAAAAGGTTTTTCGTTATATCAGGACGATTGCTTAAGCATTTTTCGGCTGACATGAACACGCTTGTAGCAGTTGGAACCGGCACTGCTTATGTTTACAGTACGATAGCCGTATTATTTCCAAAACTACTTTCACTGTCTACCACAGGCAATAATATTTATTTTGATACCTCCACAACAATCATTGCTTTAATTTTAATGGGTAGACTGTTAGAAGCAAAAGCAAAGGATAAAACATCAACAGCAATAAAAAAACTTATTGGACTTCAACCAAAAACTGCACGCGTAATTAGAAATAATATAGAAAGAGATATCCCCGTCAATGAAGTTGTAAAAAATGAAATTGTTATAGTTAGACCAGGGGAAAAAATACCGGTGGACGGAATTATTACTAAGGGAACATCATCAATTGATGAATCAATGGTAACGGGTGAGAGTATCCCGGTGGAAAAAAAAGTGGATAATAATGTTATCGGTGGAACGATAAATAATAACGGCAGTATCGAGTTTAAAGCAACGGCAGTCGGAAAAGAAACTTTGATTGCTCAGATAATAAAAATGGTAGAGCATGCGCAGGGCTCTAAAGCACCTATTCAAAGTTTGGCGGATAAAATTGCTTCAATATTTGTCCCGGTTGTAATAAGTATTGCAGCTTTAACATTTTTATTGTGGCTATTTATCGGTGGAGTAAGTTTTACAGCTGCAATGATCAATTTTATTGCAGTACTTGTTATTGCCTGCCCATGCGCTTTAGGATTAGCCACACCAACGGCAATAATGGTTGGTACCGGGCTTGGAGCATCCAACGGAATTTTAATTAAGAATGCTGAAAGCTTAGAACGAGCGCACAAAATTAATACCGTAATACTTGATAAAACAGGTACTATAACAATCGGGAAACCATCCGTTACAGACGTGATAATATTTAAGGAATCCAAATTAGGAAACGCTAAATCAAGCAAGGATCAATATCCAGTTGATGAAGAAAATCTTATTCGCATTACTGCGTCAATAGAAAATAAATCCGAGCACCCGTTAGGAAAAGCGATTGTCGATTATGCTAAACAAAAGAATATTTCTTTAGGTAATGTGGAAGAATTTAATTCGCTAACAGGATATGGGTTGACTGGAGTAGTGGATGGTCACACTGTTGCAATAGGAAATTTATTGATGATACAAAATTCAATTTCTGATGGTGGATTTCCTCAGGCAAAAAATGACGAAGCCGAGGAAGTATCAAACAGATTATCGCAGGAAGGTAAAACACCAATATTTATATTGATTAGTAACGAATTACGCGGAGTTGTAGCAGTTGCAGATACAATTCAATCGACATCTAAAGAAGCAATTGAGAAATTAAAGAATATGTCCATTGACGTAATTATGATTACTGGCGATAATGAAAGGACTGCAAAAACAATTGCTAAAGAAGCTGGTGTTGAAAAAGTAATTGCTGGAGTTCTACCCCAGGATAAAGCAAATCATATAAAAAAAATTCAGCAAGAAGGAAGAATTGTTGCAATGGTAGGCGATGGAATAAACGACTCACCGGCGCTTGCACAAGCAGATGTTGGAATTGCTATCGGCACAGGTACTGACATAGCCATCGAAGCTTCCGATATTACTTTAATAACCGGGGACTTAATGGGTGTCGTACATGCCATAAAATTATCTCGTAAAACAATCCGAACAATAAAGCAAAATTTATTTTGGGCATTTATTTACAACATGGTAGGTATTCCCGTAGCGGCAATGGGATTATTAAATCCTATTTATGCAGCAGCAGCGATGGCGTTTAGCTCAGTGAGTGTTGTTTCTAATTCGCTGCTTTTAAGAAAGGCGAAGCTGAAATAATGACGAAATACTGCATAAGGTTACTTAAGAAGGAACATTGAACACTTGCTTGAAGGTAAAAACTAATTTATCGCTAACCGGTATCATAAATAATGAAGGGCGTTTAACCCTAAATGCCGTTAGACTAATATTAAAGCCTCCGGTAACTATAAGCTTGTTGCCCGACCATTGATCTACCGCAGTCATATAGACATCTTTTGTAACACCGTGAAAGGTGAGTTTTCCGGAAACCTGAAGGGAATCTCCTTTTTGAATAACAGATGAGCTAATAAATCTTGCGTCAGGATAAAGAAGCGCTTCTACTACTTCCATTGCATGCGAGTCGCGGTTAGAATTGCCGCTGTTAAACGAAGTTACAGCAACCTGGACTAAAACCTTTTTGATTTCTTTTGTTTTCATATCAACATCTACCAAGCATAAAGCCATTTTACTGGTTGATTCAATTTCGTGAAGTGGATGGGTAATTTTATATG
>JAJYCM010000126.1 GCA_021778375.1 Bacteroidota bacterium | reverse complement strand
ATCATATTTTCGTTCTAGGTATTATTTGAAAAAACTTATTGTAATAATCATTCTCTTAATTGTTCCGTCTATTTTACCGCAAAACTCTATTTTCGATTCAACGGTATCTGCTGGGATTAAGCAGATTTATGATATTAAATTTCCGGAAGCTGAAAAAACATTTAGGGGATTGATTGCTGATTATCCGGGTAAACCACAAGGTAGATTTTTCCTTGCAATGGTTGATTGGTGGAAAATTCTTTTAGACCCGGATAACGAATCTTACGACGACGTTTTCTATCAAAAACTTGAAGATGTTATTTTCCAGTGCGAGCAAATCTTAAAAAAAACACCAAATGATGTGAATGCCTTATTTTTCAAAGGAGGCGCTATTGGTTTTAGGGGACGTCTACGGGCATTTCGTGAAAGCTGGCTTAAAGCAGCTGATGATGGTAGAGATGCTCTCCCTATTGTTGAACATGCGGCTAAGCTTGATCCGAAAAATATTGATGTGCAATTGGGATTCGGTATCTATGATTATTATGCAGCTGTAATTCCGGAACAATATCCGCTTATGAAACCGTTGATGATCTTTTTCCCCCCTGGCAATAAACAAAAGGGGATTGACGAACTAACAAATGTTGCACTCAATGGGAAATATGCAAAATATGAAGCTCGTTATTTTTTGATGACATTATATTTTTATTATGAAAATAATCCATTTAAAGCAGATTACTTTGCAAATATGCTAACCAAAGATTTTCCTGATAATCCTATGTTTGAAAGATGGAGTGGGCGTATAGCAGCCAAGAGAGGGGATTATTATGACGCTTCAAAAATTTTTTCTGATGTATTTGGGAAAGCAGAAAAGAATTATACCGGTTACAATTATCCAAGCGTCAGGCGTGAATCGACATACTATATTGGCTATCAGTATAAAAATTTGAATCAGCTTGATTCTGCTATAATTTTCTTTAAGCAGTGCGCAGATATTTCTAAACAAATAGACGTTAAAGAAGCATCGGGATTCCTAAGTAATTCTTACCTCTACCTCGGAATGATTTATGACTTACAGAGCAAAAGAGAAAAAGCTATTGAGTATTATAAGAGAACTTTGCATCTTAAAGATTATAATAATTCTCACGCATTAGCAGAAAATTATTTGAAGAGTCCGTATAAAAACTAAGGTAAGAAGAAACTGGTTCTAAAAGTTTTTATTATATAGAGCTTGTAAAAGGCTTTTCGTGTGTGGCTCTAAATAAGATTATTACAATGCTGTAGAAATTGTAATTCGGTGAATTGCTCCCATCAAACCGAGGGAAGAAAATCCATAATCAAAATTATATTTTGCTATTACTAATCCAAGACCGACATTAAAGCCAGCTAAACCGGCAAATGAACCGATTGTCAAATCATTTCTTCTTTGATTATCATAACCAAAACGTAAACGAAGGACCTTGCTTAAAGTAAATTCAGCTCCAAAAGCAAATGCTTTCAATTTTGAACCGAAGTTTGTACTGTTATCATTCAAATTATGAAAGTCTAATGATAATCTTAGGGGAAGATGCTCCATTTTTTTTGCAACTCCGAAAACGACATCAAGTGGTAGAGCTTCCTTTGTCGAATAATAAGAAGACATTTCAGTTCCCAAATTCATAACAGCAAACCCAAAATCCATCAACTGCGATTTGAGAGAATAATGTAGTCCCAAATCAATTGCAATGGCGGTCGATGATCTGTTAGCAATTTTTGAATAGATAAGTTTGAGATTAGTGCCATAGTAAAAATTTTGATCGAGTTGGTTTGAATAACCAAATAAAGCCGCAACTTCGCCGGCTCCAAAAGTACCGGTTTTATTCCCAAACTCATCTGCTTGAGTAAATGTGCCGTAATTTATATATTCAATTGCAGCTCCGACTCTCCCTACATTTTTTAGATCCGTCGAATAAGCAAGGCTGGCAAGATTTATATCAAGCACATGTTTTACAAAGGAAAATGAAACTGGAGTTCCAGTTATCATTTCAAGTCCCGCAGGATTATAAAAAATTACATTGGGGTCGTCTCCGTTTGTTACATAACTGCCTCCAAGCGAAGCGGCTCGCGCGCTCATATCTAAATTTAAAAACTCATAAGTATTCTGCCCGAACAAGCTGCCGATCGATAACAAAAATAAAGTGCAAGCGAAAAGAACTGTCTTCTTCATAAAATTCCAAAATTTTCGTTACTTATTTAATTATATTATGAAATAAAGGCAAGGGGAAAGAGAAGAAAAAACACAAAGTATATTGGAATCTCTTAAATTTATATTTTTTTATACTACAATTTGATAAAACTTCCCATATAGGTTTCTAAATGTCAAAATTTATTCCTCATTTTTATTGAACGCTGCTATTAGTGCATTGCAATGAAAAATCTATTCAAGATGTTAGTTAGGTGAAGAAGAGTGTGTCATTTGGCAAAGGAGGGAATGAGTGAAAAGTAACGAGTGACAAGTGTATTAGCCCATATGATTATGCAGACAATTTCAAAAATTATTAGAATCTAAGAAATTAGGAATGATAGAATTTTAGAAAAATTGAAAAGTTGGAAATTTGATAGCATTCCACTTGATGTAGCAGAGGATTTATTAAAGCCGAATTATATTAAAAAAGTGAATATGAAGGAAATTCATACTTGCTGCACTAATAAGGATTGCCGTTTGTAATGAATTATATTTGTAACAATAATTTTATATCAGATTCGAATTTAACCTTTAACATAACAAATATTCTTTTTATGGCAAACTATATTAACCCTGTAATTTTGACCGCTTTAGAAATTCAAATTCACTTTGGCGATCAAATGATTCTTGACAAAGCTTCTCTTAGCGTTCATGAAGGAGATCGAATTGGTTTGGTGGGCAAAAATGGAGCAGGTAAGTCGACTTTTCTCAAAATTATCTCCGGTCTATTAAAGCCTGACTCCGGCGAAATTGCTAAAAAGAAAGAGCTTGTTACTGGCTTTCTATCACAGGAATTTTCTTTAGACGATTCCAAAAATGTTTATCAAAATATTTTAGACGGGGCTAGTAGTATTTCGAGCTTGTTGGATCAATATGTAAATACTTCATTTGACTCGCCGCATAAAATTGTTCTTGAAGAAAAAATTCGTCGCATTGACGGCTGGAATCTTGATAAAAGAATTGATCTTCTTATACGGTCATTAAATGCTCCCCAAGCGGAAAAAGAAATCACAAATTTATCCGGAGGTGAAAAGAGGCGTGTGGCTTTATGTCGTGCGCTTATTGCACAGCCTGATTTGCTTATACTCGATGAGCCAACAAACCATCTCGATACAAATTCAATAGAATGGATCGAAAATTTTCTTTCTTCTTATAACGGCACTTGCATTTTTGTAACTCACGACCGGTACTTCCTTGATAGAATTGCAAACAGAATTGTTGAGCTTGCTTCCGGGGTTTTCTATTCTCATCAAGGAAATTATACTGATTACCTAGTAAATAAATCTGAGAGACTTGCTGTTAAGGAAGTAGAAGAAGGGAAACGTCAAAATTTTTTAAGACGTGAACTTGAATGGGTAAGGCGTGGTCCCCGCGCAAGAAGAACTAAAGCAAAAAGTCGTCTTGATAATTTTTATGAAGTTTCTTCTCAAAAAAAGAATGAAGAGGAACTTGATGTTGAACTTATTATCCCCACTCCGGAAAAATTGGGTAAGAAGGTTGCCGAATTAACTAATGTAGAAATAAAAATTGGCGGTAGAACTTTATTTAAGGATTTTAACTTTGCATTTGAACCCGGTAGAAAACTTGGCATTGTTGGTCGCAACGGAGTTGGTAAAACCACTCTATTAAAAATAATTCTTGGTGAGTTATTGCCCTCATCAGGCAAAATTGAAATAGGAGAAAAAACTGAATTTAATTATATAGACCAGCATCGATTATTATTAAATGAAAATGATACAGTTTTTCAAGCAATCGGCGAGGGAAACGAAATTATTAGGTTTGGCAAGCAAGACATAAGTGTTTGGACTTACTTAAGAAGATTCCTTTTTACGGATGATCGAATCAATACACAGATTGGGCGGCTCTCTGGGGGTGAGAAAAGCAGACTAACGCTTGCAAGCATTCTTAAAAGCGGTGGTAACTTTCTTCTACTTGATGAACCTACAAACGATCTTGATCTTCCGACTTTGCGCATTCTTGAGGAAGCCTTGATTGCTTTTGAAGGATGTGTAGTTGTAGTAAGCCATGACCGGTATTTTTTAAACCGTGTTTGTAATGGAATTCTTGCGTTTGAAGATAACGGCGAACTATATTTTAGCGAAGGCGATTATGATTATTATATAGAAAAAAGAAATGCACGAAATAAAGAAGAAAAACCGAGCGTACAAAAAATCAAAAAGGATGATACTCGGATAAAAACAAAAGTTAAAAAACTTACATGGAAAGAAGCGAAAGAACTCGAAACCATTGAGGATGAAATTCTGATAAAAGAGTCAGAAGTTGAAAAAATAGAGGCAATATTTTCTTCTCCTGGTTTTTACGAAAAATATGCCGCCCGAACTGATGAACTCAACAGCCAGCTTGAAGCAGCAAAAGATCGAATAAACTATCTATTTACGAGGTGGGAAGAGTTGGAGAAAATTAAGAATGGAAATTAAGAATTACCATCTTCAAGTTACTGATTTATATTTTGCCATCTGTAGTATAATATTAGTAACCTTGCTTAGACTTTGTTCTTTATTTAATTTTGATAAAGAATTTTTACGGAGAAAAAATGAATACGCTTAAAACAGTTTTCTTAATGTCAATAATGATGATTCTGTTCCTTTTCGTTGGCTACCTTGTCGGCGGAAGAAGTGGCATGACGATAGCTTTTTTCTTTTCACTTGCTATGAATTTTGGATCATATTGGTTTTCAGATAAAGTTGTTTTGTCAATGTATCGTGCTAAAGAAGTGGATTATAACACGGCACCGGATTTATACTCAGTTGTTCAGGAGCTTTCCCATAGCGCAAATTTACCAATGCCGAGAGTATACTTAATTGAAGATCAAACACCCAACGCATTTGCAACCGGCAGAAGCCCGGAACATGCTGCTGTTGCTGCAACAACGGGGATTGTCAATACATTAACCAGGGAAGAACTTTCAGGCGTTCTTGGTCATGAGCTAGCACATGTTAAGCACCGAGATATTTTAATCGGCACCATTGCGGCTACGATTGTGGGCACAATAACTTTTATCGCTCAAATGGCCGGTTGGGCAATGATGTTTGGCGGAAGAGGAAGCAGCAGAGACGATGATAACGGTATTGCTTCGTTATTTTTACTTATACTTGCTCCTATTGCTGCAACCTTGCTTCAACTCGCAATTTCACGCTCAAGAGAATATTCTGCGGATGCTGACGGCGCACGTATTTCTCATAAACCGCTTGCTTTAGCGTCTGCATTAAAAAAAATATCGGCAGTAAATCAATTAAAGCCGCTTAATAATGCCGGTCCGGCTACCGCGCATATGTTTATTGTTAATCCTTTAAAAGGAGTGGGTATAAAAAAACTTTTCTCGACCCACCCTCCGATTGAAGAAAGAATAAAGCGACTTGAAGAAATGGCTAATGTAAGAGGCTAAATTTATCAATAAAACAATGTTGAATTGATTTGTAGATTTTGTTTAGATTTACCAAGAATATTATTATCAATTTTTAAGGACACACCCCGTATGAATTCTTCCATGAATCATTACAAAGAACCGGCTCCAATATTGGATAAAGAAAATCCGTTCGAATCGATGATGGAAAGATTTGAAATTGCTGCAAAAATTATCGGTTTGGATCAAGGGATATACAATTATCTTAAAGCTCCTACAAAACAAGTGATTACTTCTGTGCCGATTGTAATGGACGACGGTAAATTAGAAGTTTTTGAAGGTTACCGCGTAATCCATAATGATATACTGGGTCCTTCTAAAGGAGGTATTCGTTATGCACCCGATGTTACACTTGACGAAATGAAGGCTCTTGCTGCATGGATGACTTGGAAATGCGCAATTGTTAATATTCCCTTCGGGGGTGCCAAGGGGGGAATAAAATGCGACCCTTCGTTAATGAGTCAAAATGAACTAGAAAGACTAACCCGTAGATTTACTTCTAATATGCTTGATGTATTTGGTCCTGACAGAGATATTCCTGCCCCCGATATGAATACTAATGAACAAACCATGGCTTGGATAATGGATACCTATAGCATGCACTCTAAAAAAACTGAAACTGCTGTGGTTACTGGTAAACCTACTCTTATCGGCGGCTCGCTTGGAAGAAAAGAAGCGACAGGCAGAGGAGTAATGACGGTTGCTCTTGGTGCACTTTCTAAAATTGGTATTAAACCGGAAAACGCTGTAGCTGCCATTCAAGGTTTCGGAAATGTAGGTTCGATTACTGCTCACGCATTATATGAAAAAGGAGTTAAGGTTGTTGCCTTAAGCGATATTAATGGTGCAATTTTCAATTCAAATGGGTTTAACATTGCTGAATTAATTGAACATGTCGAACGGCATAAAACCTTGATCGATTATCAAAATGCGGAAGTAATTTCTAATGAAGAACTTTTAGAATTACAATGTGACATTCTTATTCCTGCTGCTAAAGAAGATCAGATTACTTCTAAAAATGCCAAGAAATTAAAATGTAAAATTATAGCTGAAGGAGCGAACGGACCTACAACGGCAAAGGCTGACCCTATTCTTCAGACAAAGGGAATTTTAGTTATTCCCGATATATTGACAAACGCCGGTGGAGTTACCGTATCATACTTTGAATGGGTTCAAGATAGAATGGGATATTTTTGGACGCTTGACCGTGTTAACCGAAGGCTTGATAGAATGATGCACGAAGCCTTCGTTAATGTTTATAAATCAGCGGCAAAATATGATGTAACCTTAAGAATCGGAGCTTATATTATTGCAATAGAAAAGGTAGCGCAAACTTTAAAGCTTCGTGGAATCTATGCTTAGAGGCTTATTAATATTTCCGGTAGAAAGAAAGCTTTTCTCTTCAATTTTTCTTTTGCTCTTTTTCTTTTCGGGAAATGTTTTTTTGAGCGAATGCCAATCTAAAGATAACCTTTCAATTTTTTATAGTTTTATAGATTCAGCTTCCACTGACATTATTAGGAATTTACCCACTGTGAGTAAATTTATTAAATTGGATCTAACTCTTGGCACTGCATATTCGGTTTTTGCAAATAGGGTGATTGAAGATTTTAAAAACAAAAAGATTGATATTTCGAATAATAATCAGCATGACTCCAACATAGATGCTGTAAATATTACGATCGAAAAAGCTGATATTTCGTACAAAGATATGTTCAGAAAAAATCTTTTTGGAAGTTTTTATGTTCCAAGATATTTTAATTTGTCAGGAAGTTATTCAATTATTGGCACCTCTACAATTGTAAAAAGGATTCAATATGCCTTTATTGATACAGTAAATTATGATCAGTTGAAAAATTTGCAAAATATTTCTTATCCATTTACCGAATCTGAAATTCCGGCCGAACCATTTATCTCAAGCTTTTGGGAGCCGGTAGTCGCTGTAGGTGCGACTGCGTTAGCCGTAATTTTATTTTTTACAATTC
>JAJYCM010000125.1 GCA_021778375.1 Bacteroidota bacterium | reverse complement strand
GGCAGCAAAATTATTCTGCTGATTTATTGCAGCAATAGAAAGTCTTCCGTTCTCTACATATAATGCCGCTGTTGATGTTAATTGGGAACCACTCGAGATAGGAAATCCGGGT
Organism: Bacteroidota bacterium; assembly: GCA_021778375.1. GTDB lineage: Bacteria > Bacteroidota > Ignavibacteria > Ignavibacteriales > Ignavibacteriaceae > FEN-1297. The sequence goes on along the minus strand of JAJYCM010000125.1, from coordinate 7,502 downwards.
ACGACTTTCCCTGTCCCTCCGTCAATAGCATAAATTCTACCGTCGATTGTTGTTGCTATAACCTCAGATTTACCGTCACCATAAAAATCGGCACAAACTGGCGCCCCTGTGAAACCAATTACCTGAGGATCTGCAAAGGGAAAATTATCAGCGCTTGAACCTTGTAAATTAACTGCGTCTATTTCATTTCCATTTGTAAATACTATATAGTTACCGCCGTCTTGTTTTAGATCTGCAAGTGCAAAAGATTTAATTGTATCAGTTGAAGTAATTTTAAATTCTTGGATCAATTTTCCATTGCTCACAATATCAAATACATTTCCTGTTAAAAGAGCAATTTCAGTTTCATTAGCATTTGCATCCTTTGTTAAAGCTAATTGTACTAACCTGCCGGACTTTCCCAAATATGATTTACCGTTATTATCATATATTATATAGGTCGGAGCATTTGATGGATAATTAGCAGTACTAGTACCTATGAATTTCCCGCCAAAGGCACAATAATAATTATCAGTACAAATTTGAGAAGCTGAAATAAATCCTCCCCCTCTACTGTCTGCCGATACTAATACCGGATTATTATTTGGCAAAGAGCCAAAAGAATATATTTCCAAATTGCCGTAAGAAGTGCCGACTAAAATTTCTTTAACACCGTTACTTGGTTGAAAAATCACTGGAGAACTGGCAACAAGGTCTCCGATATTAACCGAGCCGAAGTATGCGCTTGTTCCGTCATTCATATAAACATTCAACGAAGAATCTTTTGTTCCGAAAATATATTCAACACCGTTCAAATTCATTGAAGCAGTCTTGTAAGATGAAAAATTCGGGATAGATTTTTCAATGACCCCTAAGCTGTCGACTATATTCAAAGTTCCTGAAGAGATCAGATTAAAATTAAGCCCGCCGTTCTTTTCAATAACATTAAGATTATCTGGGCCGGATGAAAGGTTCAGTTGTTTTGAAAAAATTGGTTTAATTAAAGAATCACCATAAGTAATATTGAAATTCATTTTGTCTGACGAAGCAGAAAAATTTGAAATAGTTATCAAGCTATTAGCCCCGGAATTTGTATTACTGTTGGGGCGAGAATCTTTAGAAAAAATATTTCTGTAAAAAAACGCAGAATTATTAGCATACCAGTAATCCTGGTAAGACCCTTCACCAATTATAGTATTTCCCAAAAGGTCTGTAAATGTTTGACCGATCTGAGGAATTCCGCTTGCTTCCATCAAATTTACCCCGCGATGATTTGGATCTGCATTTATAGTATTAGAGGCAAGGTTAGAATTAATTATATTATCATCTATGTGCCAAATTAAAATTCCCCCGCCAAAATTTGAAGTATCGTCAATCTGTCCTGGTAATGCCCAATCGAATTCATCAACGTCCGTAATAACACCGATAAGAGAATCTGTTTCGGAATTCATAAAAGTAGTAGTATCATGATAAAATGTTTTTGTATATTTCTTTCCCCCCAGAACATAAGTAATCCTTGCGCCATCGTGGTCTGCATCTCGCTGACGATTTTCCAAGAGAAAATATTCCGTTGAATTTATCGGCACCTTAAGGATTGTAGTGTCAGACTGCAATGCAGAAACTTGAGTTGCTAAATTAATATTAAAGTTTCCGGGATTTATTGTAACTGGTGTCGCCCAACCTAAGTAAATTTTTTCCCAGGCAGACGGTTCGGGAGGAAAAGCTCCGCTGTATGCAAATATTGATTGCCCATCCATTAAACCAAACCTTCCTATTGCACTTAACCCTGTCTTAGTGTCAAATAAATCCGGAAGACCAAGATAACTTCCGACACTTGCAGCCAGCAACCCGTTGATAGTAACCTGGAACAAAACATTTCCATTTAGAACTGACTCTTCCCTGCTCTCAGTTTCAGGCATTATTAAACTATTTTTTATAAGAAATGAATTCTTGTCAACTGGAAATCCGTTGAAATTACTTCCAAATATATTTTGAAGAGCTTTTGGGCTAAGATAAATTGAAGGTAAATCCCTTTCGGTTCCAAGACTTCCCGGCAAAGTAATATCGCGCCCAACCCCGGCATGGAAAATTGTAAAAAGCTGATATTTGCTAAAATCAAATCCGGGATACATTGAATCGGCATCGCTCCAAACTTCTTTTGAAAAATTTGCAAGCGAAGTGAAGTCAGATGAATTAGACAAAGGAGAATAATTTCGCATCATCTGTGAGACTGTAATTATATTCGGTAGCACGGTATACTTTATAATTAGTTTCCCATTTGAAACTTTTTCAAAATAATTTTTGACAAATTCAAGATGATCTTCAAAATAATTTATATCATGCGGTAATGGATCAAGTATACTATCCCCATAATTTTGAGAATAAATAGTACCGAATTTCCCATTACCTGATGTTGCCGCATCTTTATCCGGTTGAAACTCAACCATGACGGCAAGTATATTCAGAGTATCCTGAGCTCCGGTAATTTTAATTGCTGCTTTTTCCGGAAATGGATTAAGATTCCCAATAAAAGTTTGGGCAGAAATCCTACCCAAACTAAAAATTACTGCAGAAAGGAAGAATAATTTTTTAAGCATAAAATATTAGATACCTCTCGGGATTCCCCTGTATGTAGTTGCAGAACCTCCCCAACCAACAGAAAGAGTAAATCTTAAAGTATTTGCAAGCGGCGAAGCATCGCCTCCCGGGAAAACTGAAGTTGAGATGTAACTGAAATCGAAGCCATAAATATCATACCTAATTCCGGCGCCGAAAGTTATAAATTTACGATTTCCGTGATTTGGATCTTCATAAAAGAAACCTGCTCTAATGGCAAAAAGAAAATCACCGGGTTTTCCATACCAATATTCAACTCCGGTTGAGGTTTGGATGGTTTGAAATTCATTGCTAAGAGATTGATCTGTCCATGAAGAAAAAATTGCCTGATAAAATTGGCGGGTCGTAACAGTACTGTCTGCATTTAAAATTTGACTTACTAAGAGCTTGTTGAAATCCAATGTGTAGACTAAAGAGTTATATTCATCTTTAAATACTTCATATGCAAAACCCAATCTAAAATTAGTAGGTATAGGATCTGCTTGGGCACGATCAATATAATACATTTTTGGACCCAGGTTGCTAAGGTTCAACCCGATACTAAGTTTACCACCGATGTCTGTATTGATGAAGGGAAGGACTAATTTCGCTGGTCTCCACATGCCGCCAACGTCGAAGCTAACAGAAGTAGCAACACCGCGTCCTTGTTCTTCTGCGGTTGGTTGGTCTGAAAGCCGGCTGTAAATTATTCTAAAGTTAACGCCCACTCCCCAATCGCTTGAAAGTTGTGTAGCATATCCAACAGTCATAGCAGCATCAAAGGAAGTGAAAGTTCCTATAGGAGTAGGAGAATCCGGGCCGGTTCTAATAAATTGTCCGTAATTCATGTACGTAAGACTCGCAGTAATACTTCCGTTTAAATCGGGCATATATTGCATATAAGTCAAATAATCATAATAAATATCTAAGTTAAATTGAGGTAGCCATTTACTGTGGGTAATGCTTACTTCATTGCTTTTAGTAAAAGCAATACCCGCAGGGTTCCAATAAATTGCAGCAGAGTTATCTGCCAAACCGGCGCCTGACTCGCCCATTGCGCCAGCTCTTGAATCTGGAGCTACAAGCAAAAATGGTACAGCAGTGGTTTCTTGAGCAAACATTGTCTTTTGTAATATTAAAAATATCATGCCGACCATCAACAGCCTGAGAATCATTTTCATATAAGTTTTCCTCCGATAATATATTTTCTTGTGTGTGTTAAATTAAATTTTTAATTCATGTATTAAAAAATAAAAATTATAGCACTCTTTTTTATTACTCTTATCTAATAATAGCCATCTTGCCTAAAACGCTTTTCGAGTAACTTCCGTCAACAGTTTTAACCATTATTTTATAGAAGTATGTTCCGTTTGCAAGCGCATCTCCGTTTTGATCTCTGCCGTCCCAAAATATTTTTACAAATTTGTCGTTCACGTAATTTTGTTCGAGCTGGCGGATTAACCTTCCGGCTACGGTGTAAATTCTAATTGTCACGTCCAACGGTTGGCTAAGATTTTGTTGAAATGTAAAATTAGTACTGCCTGCAAATGGATCGGGATAATTATAGACATCCTGAATCTGAAGCCCTTGCCCGTTGACTACAGTAAAGTTGGTGGTTTTAGTCGAGTAATTATTAAATACATCCCATGCGGAAACTTGAAGTTTATAATTTCCAGGGTCAAGGTTATTCAACTTATAATTTATTTCACCCGAGCGCCCGCCTGCATTTAAATCTCCGGTAAAATAATTTGTAAAATCAATTGGATTATTTACCTGGTCGTTCAAAATACCTTCAAGCTTATGACCTACGCCTGTTCCGGTAGTATTTAAACCGTTGCCGTCGGATAGTTTTACGATTAAAGTAGAATTTGGATTGACTAACTCTGCATTAGTATAAGTTGTATCGTCAAAAAAGATTTGAATGTTAGGACCGATATTGTTATTTACTGCCGTCGTATCTGTCCCTCCGACAATAATATTTTTAGTAAAACCAATTCCGTCAACGGAATTATTATAAAAATATAAAAGTACTTTGCCGTTTTGATTTTCATATGAAATGTCCTTTGGCACTACAAAATTTGCAGAAAATTTGCCGTTTGTTACTGAAACTGCTCCGTTGAATATTACTCCCCCCTGAACAATTTCAGGAAAGTTGCCAATTGCAGCAAGAAGTACCTGGCGCTGAGAGTCATACATTGTCAAGATTCCTTGCCCATTAAAATCTGTCCAGGGCGAATTATCCGGCTTTCTAACCTCACCATTAATCTGTACATGGCTTAAAGCTTTTATTTGAACATTTGTAGTTAGATTCTGCCCATCTATAGAGTCGATGGAAGCGTTATACTCTGGGATTAAAAGTCTAAGTGTAGGATCCCCGAGAATTTCATACTTTTGAGAGTTAACATCGTTATAAGTTTGTTTTGTCTTAAAGACTGCCTTGCCTACCGAAATTGGTAAGTTAGAAGAATCCCGCGGGGTCAGGAGCAAATCTTTGAATAATTCGTACATCAATTGATGGTTATCGTAAGAGTAAACGGCACGTGATGAAGAGAATGTACCGATAGCCCCCGCATTTGGCATAAGAAGTAGTGCTTCAGCTGCACTCTGAATATTTGGACGATCATAATAACCAAAATCGCAAGTAGCCGCCGTTAAGAAGAAATAGTCCTTATTGTGAAGCAATGGAAAATCCGTACTTTCAACAAAAATATATTCATGCGCCCACTGTTGATCATTGCCGTGCCCTACATAATTTAGAATAAGAGTGCCGTTATTAATTGCATTGTCAATAGCTTTGTTACCATCAGGTATTGTTTTCCCTACGCTTGTCAAGACTACAGGATAAGCAGCCATATATAATTTTTGTAAATCAAATGAAGGTGGGATTATTGTGTTAGCAAGCAATTCATTAGGTGCTGTATGCTCGGAACCTTCGTAAGTTGCATCTGCCCATCCATCGTCCGATACTAGGGTTATTAAATTACGCCAGGTACCTTTTTCGCTGTTGGTTTCATATTGAATAATTTTAGTTACAATATCATTTGCTTCGCTAGAAGTAGTAACGGTTATTCTTCCGTAAGCCAAATCAATAACCTGATCATTGCCGTCGACTTCCGTAAAATAGTCATCTGTGTTGTAGGAATAAATTTGGTCAAAGGATTCAACACTTTCAAAAGTCGGAACATAGTTTTGATGGAAGCCTTCGACATCTTTACAATCATAATCACCTTTACCGAAGAACAAGACATATTGAGGTTTTATCTGCCAATTATCATAAGCATATTTAATAAAATCTCTAAGCGCAGTAGGATCAACTTGTCCGCAGGAAAATTCATTATAAATTTGATCCATATACACTACATCAGTCGAAATTTTTACTGGAGCCTGGCTTTCTCTGTATGTCTGCAATCTTTGAGCTGCATCGGCAAATGTCTTATCCGTAATAATTATAAATTTAGCGCCGGGTTGAATTGAATGAATATTTGAATTTGAAATTTGTACAGGGTTGACCGGAGTAATATAATTCCCATTACCTACAGCAAAATATTTTGATACATGTCCCGCAATCTCTTGCGCTTGGAAATTACAGTCGCCACCGCTTATGTTATCATTAGAAATCAATTTTACATTTGCAAAATCGGAGACGTTAAATACTTGAATATTGCTGGATGAAAAGCCGGAAAGATCATATTCAATTATGGATGAAGTGTCTTTTGAAAAGAAAAGTAGATTATCGTTAGCTGCTTGAAGCATTGCCTGATAATAAATTTCAAAATAATAAAGATAGCCCAACGAATTTGCTGTGGTCGGAGTAAAAATGAATTTCAATACGCTTTGGTTGCTCGGCAGTATGCCATTATAAGTTCCATGGAAAATGTAAGGAACACCATATGAATATTGATAACTTCCCCAGCCTACTAAATTTTGATTAATTATTTTTGCGGAATTATCATCAACTTCGAGACCAACCGTTTCCGATGAGGAATTAACAAAACTTACGGAATAATTTATAGGTGTATTATCTATTCTGCTGTCTAATTTAGTTAAATAAGTTCTTGAAGTAATAGATGACGTAAAGTTGTCGCCCATATATTCTCTTCCGGTTTTGCCGATATTGATTTTATCTTGCTGTAAATCCTTAAAAGCTTGCGTGGATGTTTGAGTATAGTAGTTTGAAACATTCAAACTTTGCTGCAACTGAATACGCTTCCCATTACTACCACCTGATGTTATCCAATAATAATTTTGATTCGAGTAAGGATGATGAAATCTAATAATTGACCGTGTTGTCGAGTCATAGTCCCAAAAGTCAGTCCCTCTTCCATAAAATAGTATATAATCTCCGTCGTTGAACTTCCCATTATCTTGACCTACGTAAAGAATGGCGTTCTCAACCAAATCTGAAGGACGGGCAGCATTAGGATCTTCAGGCAATGCTTTCCCGCCGTTGTTATAAATTTTTATTGTGCGAGGGTCAACAGTGTTAGGATCTATTCCAAACGAAGGAAGCATTGACTTAGTGATTTTATAAATTCCTTCAGTGGGTGTTTCAAATCTGTACCAAGTTCCATTCGAAAGAACGCTGTTAAAAATTCCTTTAGCCATCCTGCTGGTTGCTTTAGTCTTTATCCAAAATTTAGCTACATTAAAATTTATCAAGACTCCGTTTAGAAAATTTCCTGCTGGTTTACTTGCTATCACCTGTTGATTCGAATAATTAATTTGGAAAATAATTTTCGTATAAAGCTTGATGCTATTGCTTGAGGGATCAAAAGAAACCGGATAAAGGATAAAACTTTGACTCGGTATACCTCTCATTATCCCATATTTCCCAAAAGAAATAACTTCAGGATTAGGCTTGTAATTATAGTAATCATTTGAAATAACATATTCATAATTATTTAGCTTGCCATTTTTTGTAAATTTTG
>JAJYCM010000124.1 GCA_021778375.1 Bacteroidota bacterium | reverse complement strand
TAAAAACATTTACTTTTTACCGCACATGTATGAATCTGTAATCTTTGTTTTATTCTTAAGCGCAATCTCAGTCGTAGGCAGCGCTGTTAATTTTAGACTACGAATGCAGCTTGCCGAACGCTCGTTCAAAATGGAATTATCCGAGAACAAATATCATTCGATTTTTGAAAACTCGCCGGAAGGAATTTTCCAATCAAGTTTAGCCGGGAGATTTTTGACGGTAAATCAATCAATGGTTAATATTTTAGGTTATAATAACGTGGATGAATTGTTACAGTTGAATATCACTGATGATGTATTTAAGTCTCGTGAAGATAGGGATAAATTGATCGAAAAGTTAAAGCAAAAAGATGAAGTTAATAATTATCGCTTGACACTTAAGAAAAAAGACGGCACGGATGTCATTATAAGTTTGAATGATAAAATGCTTTCCGATGAGGCAAAGAACCAATTTTATTTTGAAGGAAATATTAGGGATATAACAGAATGGGTAGTTGCAGAACAGCAGCGTAAAATAGCAGAAGCTGAATTGCGGGAAGAGAAAATAAAATCGGATCGTTTAGCAAAGGAAGCAACCGAATCCACAATGATCAAGAGTCAATTTCTTGCAAATATGAGTCATGAAATCAGAACCCCGATGAACGGAATACTTGGCTTTTTAACTTTAATTGAAAAGGAAGCATATAGAAACAAAGAGGAAATGAAGCAATTTACTTTTACTGCCCGTCAATCGGCTGAATCACTGCTGGAAATTTTAAATGATATATTGGATTTATCAAAAATTGAATCCGGTAAAATGCAACTTGCCGAAGTAGACTTTAATTTGAGTGACGTACTAGAGGAATCAGTTTCAATTCTTGCTATGAGAATAAAAGAAAAAGGATTAAACGTTATAACCGACATAGCAGATAACACTGAGCTATATCTTCGAGGCGATCCGGTAAGAATCAGGCAAATCTTTATGAACTTAATCAGCAATGCTGTTAAGTTCACAGAAAGAGGAAAAATAACTATTGAATTAAACACAAAAAAAGAAGATGGGAATGTAATAATCGTAAATGCTTCCGTAACCGACGAAGGAATCGGAATTCCAAAGAATAAAATTGCATATCTATTTCAACCCTTCTCGCAGGTAGACGGCTCAAATACGCGCAAGTTTGGCGGAACAGGATTGGGTTTAGCAATTTCTAAACAATTTGTAAATATGATGGACGGTGAAATAAATGTTGAAAGTTCAGATGGTAAAGGGAGTAAATTTTACTTTTTTATCAAATTAAAAAGCTCATTGGATAAGCCTTGGGTTGCTTCTAACGTGCGACTAAAAAGGATCTACAATTTGCAAGAGGAATCAAAAGCAAATACAAAGGTAGACAACGCAACTCTAAAAGGATTGAGAGAAAAGTATAGAATTCTACTTGCCGAAGATAATTTTATAAATCAAAAAGTTGCCACAAGGATACTTTCGGAAGCAGGTTATAATACAGATCCGGTAAATAATGGCGCCGAAGCTTTTGAAGCCGTAAAAGAGAAAAATTACAATCTTGTTTTAATGGATGTTCAAATGCCAGAGGTCGACGGCTTAATGGCTACTCAAATGATTAGAAAATTAGGAAATGAAAAAAGTAAGGTTCCAATCATTGCAATTACAGCTCATGCTTTGGCGGGCGATAAAGAAAAATGTATTGAGGCTGGAATGAATGATTATCTTTCCAAGCCGATTATAGCCGATAAAATGATTGCCATGATCGACGGATTGCTGATTGATACAACAATCACTGCTACTACAAAAACAGAAAATAAAATTGAAGAGGGATCTATTTTTAATTTCGATCATTTTGAAAAAATGAGTTTAGGCGATAAGATATTTCAAAAGGATTTACTAGAAAGCTATTTTGTTGATGTCCGGGCAAGAATCGAAAAATTGAACGAATATATTCAATTGGAAGATTCGGTTAAAATTGCAATGGAGGGACATACCATTAAGGGGGCTAGCTATTCCATCGGTGCAACTAAAGCAGGCGACGAAGCATTTGGAATTGAAATTTCAGGTAAGCATAATGATTTAGTAAGTGCGCGAGAAAGAATTTCCTCACTTGAAAATGTTTTGCTTGAAACAAAGGAAGCGGTGAAAAGTATTATTGCCTGAAGAGGGATAATGAAAGAGCAGTGGAGTGATGGAATATTTGATAATATGTTTTAGTAAAACTTAATATAAAAAAAGGACATTATAACTTTATTAAATTATAATGTCCAGTTTATAGGATAGTATTTAAAAGACGGTTAAGCCATTTTTAAAACTTCATCAATATATTCCATTGCCCAATCAATTTCCTCTTTAGTAATTACGAGTGGCGGAGCAAAACGGATTACATCATCATGAGTTTCTTTACACAGCACACCTTTGGTCATTAGGGCTTCGCAAAATCTTCTTGCCCCCTTTGCTTCGGGATATAATTCAACACCAATAAATAATCCTTTGCCGCGAATTTCTTTTATATGCTTTGATTTTATTCCTCTCAGCTTTTCTCTAAAATATTCGCCAAGCTTAAAAGAATTTTCGATAAGATTTTCTTCGACTAAAACTTTTATGCTTTCTCTTGCTATAGCTGCGGCAAGCGGATTACCGCCAAATGTAGAGCCGTGGTCACCCGGATTAAAAACTCCGAGAACTTCATTATTCGAAAGCACAGCAGAGACGGGGTAAAATCCACCGGACAACGCCTTTCCAATAATTACAACATCGGGTTTTATATTTTCGTATTGATAAGCGAATAACTTTCCGCTTCTTCCAAAACCAGATTGAATTTCATCGGCAATAAATAAAACATTATTCTTCTTACAAATATCAAAAGCTTTTTTCAAATAGCCATCAGGCGGAACGATTACGCCGCCCTCACCTTGAATTGGTTCAACAATAAAAGCAGCGGTGTTTGCAGTAATAGCTTTTTCCAAAGCTGCTGAATCACCATAAGGGATGATTTTAAAACCGGGAGTAATAGGCCCGAAGCCATCTTTATATTGTTCAGTGGAAGAGAAACTAATAATTGAAATTGTTCTGCCGGCAAAATTATTTTCGCATACTATAATCTCAGCAGTATCTTTTTTAATGCCCTTAACCTTGTAGCCCCATTTTCGTGCGGCTTTAAGAGCCGTTTCAACGGCTTCAGCGCCTGAGTTCATCGGCAAAACTTTTTCATAGCCGGTTAACTCGCACAATTCTTTATAAAGCAGCGGAAGCTGATCGTTTCTGAAAGCACGGGAAGTAAGGGTAACTTTTTCAGCTTGGTTTTGCAAAGCTTTTAAGATTCTCGGATGGCAGTGCCCCTGGTTTACAGCCGAATAAGCAGCAAGACAATCGAGATATTTTTTTCCTTCAACATCGTAAACCCAAACGCCTTTAGCTTTAGTAATTACAACGTCAAGCGGATGATAATTGTGCGCGCCAAATTTTTCTTCTATTTCTATGAAGTCTTTGGTCAGCATAAATAACCTTTAAATTATTGATTAAGAATTTTCTTTACACAAAGTTATCAAAATTTGAGCAGATAAAGAATTTCATTTGATTGAAAAACACTCCATTTGGGTAGTTTTTATTCGCAGTATTTTTAGGGAAATTATTTTGTAATTTCATAAAAATAATTATCCACATTTTACAAAGATGAAAATGAAAAGAAATAATATAATAGTATTTGTAATACTATCGATAATTATCTTCAGTGCGCAGTCATCATTTCCATGGGGAGCTGAAGGACATAAAATGATCAATAAAATGGCAGTTGATTACTTCCCACCCGAAATGAAAGCATTTAAAAAATGGCAGGATTATTTAAGAGAGCATGCACCTGATCCGGATACAAGAAAAGAATTTGATAAAACTGAAGCTCCTAAACATTTCATCGACATTGATTTTTACAAAGAGTTTCTTGCCGGGAAAATGATAGAAAATGAAGATTCGCTTATTGAAGAATACGGTAAAACGGAAGTGGTCAAAACCGGGATTTTGCCATGGGCTACCCTGGAGACTTTTAAGGAATTGACAAAAGCATTTAAAGAACATAATAAGGATGAAGCTCAAAAATTAGCGGCAGATCTTGGACATTATGTTGCAGACGGCCATCAGCCGATGCATACGGTATTAAATTACAACGGACAATTGACCGATCAAAAAGGCGTCCATGCACGCTATGAAATTACTATGGTAGATGAACATTTGCAAGAATTGGAGGATTCGTTTCAACCGGTGCCGGCTCCTTTTATAAAAGACCCACTGAATTTTATTTTCAATTATATCTCTAACTCAAATTCTGTGGGCGGAATTTTATTTGAAGCAGATAATTTTGCATTTAAGGAAAGCGGCTCGAGAAAGAGTAATGAATACTATCGCCTAATGTGGTTCAGAACCGGTTATATTACTGAAGTTCAATTTAACAGGGCCGCTGAAGATTTTGCATCATTGGTATATACAGCATGGGTAAATGCCGGTAAACCGAGCTTTAGGAAAATGAAATGATTTTATCAAGTCACCTTACGCAAAATGTTATTATTGCATAGTGAGAAACCTCCGAGGTTTTCCTAAACCTCGGAGGTTTTGCACTTCACTTCCTTTATATTTGAAATTGTCTGCGTAACATGAGTTATTAATTAAGGATATATATGAGAATTAAACTTTCGATTTTTGTAATACTTGTTTTAGCTATTCAATATTCTTTTGCCCAGGTAGTAACAACTGTACCTGCACTCCCCACGGAGAATGATTCAATTATCGTTTATTTTGATGCTACCCAGCCGGGTGCGGAAGGACTTCTTAATTATCCAGGAATCGTGTATGCTCATACAGGGGTTACTACCAATCTTGGTCAATGGCGTTATGTAATCGGAACTTGGGGAGCAAATTCAACTCAGCCTGCACTTACAAGACTTAAAACTAATTTATATAAACTTACAATAGGTTATCCCCGTCAGTTTTATGGCGTCAAAGATACCTCGGAAAAAATTACGGCATTGGATTTAGTATTTCGAAGTTCAGACGGTACAATGCAAACAAAACCGGATATTTTCATTCCGATATATGTAAGCGGATTTAACGTAAAGGTATTATCACCTGCGTCGCCATCTTTTGCAAACTTAAACGATAGCGTTAATGTTGAAGTTGCATCCCGAGACGCAAAATCTGTTTCCATCTATATAAGCAATTCCCTTTTAACAACAACCACAAGCAGCGACACCTCTTTCAAAATTAAAGCAACAAATTACGGTGACACCTGGATTAAAGCTGTTGCTGTTGATTCAAATAATAATAGTATAGCAGATTCAAGTTATTTTGTTGTGAATCCTAATATAACTGTTCAAGATGAGCCAACCGGTATTGTTGACGGAATAAACTATATTAGCAATTCGTCAGTTATTCTCTCACTATATGCTCCACAAAAAAAGAATGTCTACGTTATCGGGGATTTTAATAATTGGATAGTAGATCAAAAATATTATATGAAAGAAACTCCTGACAGCAGCCGTTGGTGGATTGAAATTGATGGCTTAACCTCGCAGAAGGAATATATCTTCCAATATTTAGTGGACGGTACAATAAGAATAGCCGATCCTTACTCTGAAAAAATAAGCGACCCGGATAATGATAAATATATCTCCGATAGCACTTACCCAAATTTGATTCAATATCCTTATGGGAAAACTACTCAGATTGCTTCTGTATTAGAGACCGGACAAACACCTTACCAGTGGCATGATTCAAGCTTTGTGCCTCCGGCAAAAACTAACTTAGTTATTTACGAGCTGTTGATTCGCGATTTCTTAGCAACTCATGATTATAAAACTTTGGCTGATACCCTGTCTTACTTCAAGCGGCTCGGTATCAACGCAATTGAACTCATGCCGATAATGAATTTTGAAGGAAACCTTAGCTGGGGATATAATCCAAATTTCTTTGATGCACCAGATAAATATTACGGACCAAAAGATGATTTGAAAAGATTTATTGATATGGCTCATCAGGACAGTATAGCCGTAATTCTTGACATTCCATTTAATGATGCGTTTGGTTCTTGCCCGCTTGTAAGACTATATTGGGATCCTATAAACAACGCTCCAGCGGCTAATAATCCATGGTTTAACCAAAGTGCAACTCACCCTTATAATGTTGGTTATGATTTTAACCATACAAGTGCGGCAACTCATTATTTTGTTGACGCAACAACTAAATTCTGGTTAACTCAATATCATGCCGACGGATTTAGATTTGATTTAGCGGGAGGATATACACAAGCCCCAAATGGTTATAACGCATGGCAAAGCTATGATGCTTCAAGGATTGCAAATGAACAAAGGATTGCAGATGCAATGTGGAAAGTTAAACCGAAAGCTTATGTAATACTTGAAGAATTTGTAGACCCTAATGAAGAACAAGTTGTTGTAGATTCCGGAATGATGGTTTGGGATAATATGAGCTCAGCATACGAGCAAGCGGCAATGGGATGGGCTACTAATCCTTCTTGGGATTTTTCAGGTATATCCTACAAACAATGGGGATGGAGTGTACCCGGTTTAGTAGGTTATATGGAAAGTCATGATGAGGAAAGGTTGATGTATCAAGACTTAACCTACGGAAATTCGAGCGGCAGTTATAACATAAAAGATACAGCAACTGCTTTAAATAGAATCAAATTATGCGATGCCTTTTTCTATACAATTCCGGGACCAAAAATGCTATGGGAGTTTCAAGAGCTTGGTTACGACTATTCAATAAACTACAATGGTAGAACCGGAAACAAGCCCATCAGGTGGGACTATTATGATGATCCGGAAAGACTAAGTTTATATAAAACTACTGCCGCATTAATTCACATGAAGACAGAAATCCCGGCATTCAAAAGTAATGGTTATAGCACAAGTCTTAGCGGAGCGGTTAAGCAAATTACTATTTATGATAATTCTACGAGCGTAACTGTAATAGGAAATTTCGACGTAGTTAGTCATACGGCAACACCTTTTACAAGCAGCGGGACATGGTATGACTATTTTACCGGAAGTCCGCTAAGCGCAACAAGCTCGACAACGTTAAACTTAGCGCCCGGAGAGTTTCATATATATACAACGACTCAGTACCCCGTACCTGATACTTCGGTAGTTACGGGAATTATGGATAATCACTCCAATCAAATTAAAACTTTTGAGCTTGGACAAAACTATCCCAACCCGTTTAATCCAAGCACAATCATCAACTACCAACTTCCGAAAAGCGGATTAGTGAACTTAAAAATTTATGATGTTTTGGGAAGAGAAATTGAAACGCTAGTAAACAAAGAAGAACCGGCAGGAAGTTACACAGTACAATTTAATTCGACAGCAAAAGGATTTTCACTTCCAAGTGGAATTTATTTCTACCAGCTTCAATCCGGCAGTTATATTGAAACAAAAAAAATGATCTTGATGAAGTGAAATTGGATAAGATACGGTAGATACTGGCTCTTTTTAGCTTCCTAAAAGATGCGACAATATAACAGCAGACGCGCTTGCCACGTTTAGTGATTCAGCGTTTCCATATTTTGGGATTGTGATAATTTCATCTGATAAATTTAATAATTCAGCGCTAGGTCCATTGGCTTC
>JAJYCM010000123.1 GCA_021778375.1 Bacteroidota bacterium | reverse complement strand
TCCGATCTTGATAACATTTCTATTTTAGTTAAAGTAAGCGGAGTAATTCCTCCAAAGGTTTTTTTAACCATTAAGGAAAATGATCAAACAAATTTTCATAACCAGCAGCTTTATTCTGATTCCAATGGAGTATCTAAATTCATTATGCCCGCCGTACGCAATTCTTTTAAGTATTATGCTGCTGCTGAGAAAATTAAAAGCGATGAATATTCTATTGATGTTATAAATCGCCCTATAATCAAAACACTTGATGTGAGCATTACTTCACCAGCATACTCAAAGATTGCTCCGGTTAAACAAAAAGACAATGGGAACATAACTGCACTGCTCGGAAGTTATGTCGATTTGAGTATCTCTTCTACTAATGAGCTAAAAGCGGCACATATTGAATTTGCTGATTCTACAATGACAAAATTAGTTGCAACCGGTTTCTTAGCGAAAGGAGGATTTAGAGTTAATAAGGACAATAATTACAGAATAATATTAACTGATGAAAGTAATAATAAAAACCTTTCTCCTATAAATTATAATATTAAGGCTTTATATGATGCCTATCCCACTATTGAAATTATTGCTCCTGATAAGGATGTCTTGTTAGCCAACGATAACCGCCTTTCGCTTGACACAAAAATTTCAGACGATTATGGATTTACGAAATTACTTCTACATTTCAAGCTTTCTTCATCTAAAAATGAAAAACCAGATAAAGAATATAAAACCATTGAAATTCCTATTAACAAAAATCAAATCGAGCAAGAAGTAAATTACATTTGGAATTTGTCTTCCCTTAATTTATCAGCCGATGATATAGTTACTTATTATATGGAGGTATTTGATAACGATAATGTTAGCGGACCAAAATCAGCTAAGTCACCCTCCTTTACTGTGCGCGTTCCTTCCTTAAATGAATTATTAACTAATGCTGATAAAACTCAAAACGAAAGTGAACAAAACCTCAGTCAAACTTTAAAGGAGGCAAAAGATCTTAAACAAAAAATGGACAACATTAGCCAGGAACTTAAACAAGATAAAAAGGATATTTCCTGGCAGGAGAAACAAAAAGTTCAGCAAGCGGTTGACCAATTTAAAAAGCTCCAAGACAAGGTTAATGATGTTGGGAAGAACTTGGAAAAAATGCAGCAGAACCTCCAACAAAATAATCTTATTTCAAAAGAAACACTTCAGAAATATATGGAGCTGCAAAAGTTGTTTGATCAAATTGCAAACGACGATTTAAAGAAAGCAATGGAGAAGCTTCAAGATATCTTGCAAAATATGAACCGGAAGCAAACTCAAGATGCTATGGAAAATATGAAGTTTAACGAAGATCAATTTAAAAATAGCATTGAGAGAACTATGAATCTTCTTAAAAAAATACAAATAGAACAGAAAATGGATGAATTGGTAAAACGGACTGAACAAATAACCAAAGATCAAAATGAATTAAAGAATGATACTAAAAACAGCAGCGAATCAAACCAGCGTCAGAAAAATCAGCTAAGTAATAAGCAAGATGAAATTTCACAGGATTTGAAAGAGATGTCAAAGCAACTGGACGAGCTCTCAAAGAAAATGGACGAGTTGAAAGATATGCCTAAAGATCAGCTTGCTAAATTGAAAGATCAATTTAACAAACAGCAAAATCCGGAAACTTCGCAGAAAGCTTCTCAAGATATAAAGCAAAGTAGTATGCAGCAAGCTGAACAAAACCAATCTCAGATTTCCGAAAATATGAATCAGATGAAACAGCAAATGCAGCAGCTTCAGAAATCAATGGCACAGCAAAGCCAAATGCAAGCTTTTAAAGATATGATGAAAATTACTAATAATCTTCTAACGCTGTCTAAAGATCAGGAGCAATTGCAAAAGCAAACTGAAAATATGAATCCGAATAGTTCTTCGTTTGATAAAAATGCCCGCGAGCAAAAGGAAATACAAAGTAATCTTGATAAAGTTATGCAGCAGATGTCATCTCTTTCGCAAAAGACTTTTTCTATTACTCCGGAAATGGGGAAATCTTTAGGCGATGCGCAAAATGAGATGAAACAATCAATGCAGGGAATGCAGAACCGGAACGCCAATCAATCTGCAAATAGCCAGAATAAAGCTATGGCATCGCTTAATGAAGCCGCCGAGATGATGAAAAACAGTATGGAATCAATGATGAAAGGCAGTGGGCAGGGTGGTGGTATGATGTCTTTGATGCAGCAGCTTCAACAAATGTCGGGGCAACAAATGAGTTTGAATAATTTAACACAGATGTTGCAAAAAGAGATGAGCGGAAATTTATCGGCACAACAACAAGCAGAGTTACAAAAAATTGCGCAGCAACAGGAAATGTTAAGGAAATCTCTTGAGCAGTTAAATAAAGAAGCACAAAAATCTGGAGAAACAAAAAAAATTCCCGCAGATCTTAACGATATCGCAAAGAAAATGCAAGAGATAGTAAAAAATCTAAACTCAGACAACTTAAATGAAAAGACAGTCCAACAGCAGGAGCATATTCTCTCACGTTTGCTTGATGCGCAGCGGTCTATCAACGAAAGGGATTTTGAGAATAAAAGGGAATCAATCGCAGGAAAAGACGAAGCCCGCCAGTCTCCGTCAGAACTCAATCTATCCAACCAGAAAGATATTAACAAAATTAAAGATGAATTAAATAAAGCCGCCCAAGAAGGCTACAAAAAAGATTATGAAGATTTAATAAAAAAATATTATGAGGCGTTACAAAAGGAGAATGTAAAAAATTAGACCGGATCGATGTGAACAAAAACTTTGCTAATCTCCGGTAAGTCTGCAATTGCATTTTGTACTTCCAAGCCGATTTTATGGGAAGATTCAGTCGTAACATTTTTATCGACATCAATATGAATTTCAATATGAAATTTATTCCCGACATAATGAGATTTTAATTCATTCAATCCTTTTACTCCATCAATCTTTAATGCAGTGTTTGCAATCTCTAAAATAATATTTTCATCTGCCGCCCGTCCCATTAAATAGTCAATATTTTCTTTTGCTATTTGGTAGCCTGATCTTAAAATAAATGTTGCAATAATTATCCCTGCAATACCATCCACGTAAGGCAATCCCATTTGAACCCCAAATATTCCAATTATGGAAAGTGATGAGGCAAGAACGTCGTTTAAGCTATCTACTGCGCCGGCTTTTAATGCGGGGCTTCTAAAAGTTTTGCCTATTCTCGATTGATATCTTGTAAGTAAAAATTTCACGACTATTGTAACAAAAAGAATTACATATACAAAAACAGAAATGTGAGTTTGGTATGGAGTTAATATTCTCTTTATCGATTCTTCAATCAGATTTATCCCAACAATGGCAGTGAAAAGGGCTATTAAGAAAACCGCAATAGGTTGAGCGGCATTGTGTCCAAACTGATGGTCACTATCCGGCTTTTTCAAAGAAACCTTTACGCTATACATTATAGCGCCGCTGGCGATAATATCGGTAAGTGAATTAATAGCGTCTGAAATAACTGCAATTGAATTTGAAATTATTCCTGCAATCGCTTTAATAAAAAACAAAAAAATATTTACCGCAAGTGTCAGGCTTGCCGCTTTCTTTAATGATTTTGACATTACCAAGAAGATTTTGAAATTGAACGATAAAATAACGAAAAAATTATTCTAATTGACATTGATTCTCACTCTCCCTTTAAATAATTTTAATATGGAATTAATTATTTAAAACGGGTTTTTATTAAGAGGTATTATAATGAGTTTAAGTCAAATAGCAAAATCAATAAGCGCTTCGCCTACTTTAAAGCTAAACGAAAAAGCAGCCGTTCTTCGGGAAAAAGGAGAACCGGTAATTCACCTTGGCGGAGGCGAACCGAAATCTAAAGTTCCAATGGATGCGATATTAGCCACAGCCGCTCATCTTAACACTGCTGAAATTAGATATGCACCTGCAGACGGAATTCCGGCATTGAAAAAAGCAATCATTAATTATACAGAAGAATTTTATAACCGTAGAGTTGTTCCTGAAAATGTGATTGCTTCAGGCGGTGCTAAGCAGGCGATTATGGTTGCTCTTCAAGCAATTCTTAATCCTCAGGAAGAAGTTGTCTATCCTGCGCCCTATTGGGTTAGCTATCCTGAAATGGCTAAACTTTGCGGAGCAATTGGTGTTGCAGCTTTGCCGGAAGACGGAAGTTTTTATCCACGAATTCAAGATATTGAACAGCGTATCGGATCTTATACAAGAGCTGTCATTATCAATAGCCCTAACAATCCTACCGGTGCAATGTACTCGGAAGAATTTATTTCTGATGTTGTGCAGTTCTGTGAAAAACGGGACCTCTATTTAATTATGGATGATATTTACCATCGCCTAATTTTTGACGGGAAAAAACCTATCAATTGTTACAACTACACAAAGGATTTTTCAGAGAACTCAAAAATTATTTTAATAAACGGGGTTTCTAAGCAATATGCAATGACCGGCTTCAGGATTGGGTGGGCGGTAGGAAATAAAAAAGTTATCGAAGCAATGTCTAATATCCAGGGACATCAAACTTCCGGCCCTTCAATTCTTCTGCAGAAAGCTGCGGTTGGTGCGCTTAACGGAGTTCAATCAAGTGTTGAAAATTTACGAGTAACTTTGGAAAATAACAGGAATGTGATGATGGATCTTCTCAATTCTTTTGAAGGAGTGAAAGTCTCTAAACCGGATGGAACTTTTTACTGTTTTGCAGACTTCAGCGCTTATGAAAAAAATTCAAATAAGCTTTCAGAATTTTTAATAGATAAGGTTATGGTGCTTACCGTTCCGGGAGCGGAGTTCGGCTTGGAAGGACATTTGCGCTTAAGCTATTGCGGAAGTATAAAAGAAATAACGGAGGGTATTGAAAGAATGAAATGGGCTTTGGATCCCAATTCTCCAAATGAACTCTATATCGGTGAAAGAAAATTAGTGAGGAATTGGTCATGAGCAAATATTTAGAATTCAGCACTCCCGCAAGCAAGGAAGCAAAAGAATTGGCTTCAGACTTTGGTTTGGCAAACAATGGTCTAAATTATCTTGATAGAGTCTATTGGAATCTCCCGAACTCTGCGCTTTATGAAGAAATTATTTTCCGCAATGAAGGACATATTGCAAGCGAAGGACCGCTTATTGTTAAAACCGGAAAGCATACTGCACGCGCAGCGGCTGATAAATTTATTGTTAAAGAAGAATCTACGGATAATAAAATTTGGTGGGGTGTCCATAACCGCCCAATCACTTTGGAGAAATTTAATTCACTCATGGCGCGCATTGAAGCTTATGCTCAGGGTAAAGAATTATTTGTTCAGGATTGCTATGTTGGAGCAGACCCGGAATACCGTATGCCTATTCGTATTATAACAGAAAAAGCATGGCATAGTTTATTTGTCAGAAATATGTTCATCACTACCAATAACCCGGATGAGTTAAAAAAATTTCTTCCTGAGTTCACGGTTATTGCAGTGCCAGGTTTTAAAGTTGATCCTAAAATTGACGGTACAAGAACTGAGACTGGAATCATTCTAAACTTCGAATCAAAAACTGCAATCATTGCAAACTCTCTTTATGCAGGTGAAATTAAAAAATCCATTTTCACTGTTCTAAACTTCTTGTTGACGTTTAAGGATGTGCTGCCGATGCACTGTTCTGCAAATGTTGGGAAGGAAGGAGACGTTGCAATATTTTTTGGCTTAAGCGGTACCGGCAAAACAACCTTAAGTGCTGATCCGAAGCGACAACTTATAGGAGATGATGAACATGGATGGAGTTCGCGTGGAGTTTTTAATTTTGAAGCAGGTTGCTACGCTAAGGCAATTAGACTTTCGGCTGAAAGCGAGCCGGAAATATTTTCAACTACTAAGAGATTCGGAACAATTCTTGAGAATGTAGTTTATGACCCTATTACACGGAAAATTGATTTGAATGAAGATTCTATTACTGAGAATACTCGCGCTTCTTATCCGCTTGATTTTATCCCTAATATCGTCACAAGTGGTTACGTCCAGTCGCATCCGAAAAATATTATTTTCTTAACTTGCGATGCTTCCGGAGTATTACCTCCTATTTCAAGATTAAATCCCGAGCAAGCACAATATCATTTTATTAGCGGATATACTTCTAAGATTGCCGGTACTGAAATTGGATTAGGTGTTGAGCCACAAATTACTTTTAGCGCTTGTTTTGGCGCCCCGTTTATGGTTCGTCATCCATACGAATATGCCACTATGTTGAAACAAAGAATGCTTCAGAGCGGCGCCCAATGTTGGCTTGTAAATACAGGATGGATCGGAGGAAGATTTGGTGTCGGTAAGAGAATCAGTATTAAGCACACCCGCAATCTTCTCAATGCTGCCCTTGAGGGTAAATTAGATAAAGTTGAATATCGTAAAGATAAATTATTCGGGTTTGAAGTTCCTTTGACATGTCCTGATGTTCCCAGCGATGTTCTCGATCCTTCAAATTCATGGGGTAATAAAGAAGAGTATTGGAAAAAATATGATGCGCTTGCCGCAAGGTTTATTGAAAACTTTAAACTGTTTGCAAAAGATTCATCCGGGGATGTTCTCAAAGCTGGCCCAAAAAGAATTTCTGTACAAAAGTAAAAAACCTTTTTGCGGAACGGGGTAAATCTTCGTTCCGCGAAACGTATTGAGGGATTAGTTCTTTTGAGGTTGATAATGAAGGAAATAATTTTTTTGTTGTCGAGCCTGAATTAAACTTGGAATTTAACGTAATTACTCTTTTCCGAATTAATAGCGGAATTGGCTATAGGTTTATTTCTGGTATTAGATCCGGTTATTATTCCAGTATTAACTTAAATGCTCCGGAATTAAGCCTTAATTTGAGGTTTGGTAAGTTTTAATAAAATGAATTAATTTACTAATTCCAACCTAAAACGATAAAAAATAGTTGTATCATTTCCCGACATTTCTTGTATATCTGCCAAGCGGAATTTACTTTGATATACTTCAATAATTTTTATACTTTCGTTGCAAATGTTTCATAATATCCCCTGTGTGAATAAATAATTTAAAAAAATATATCGAGGTTTTAATGGCGTGGCTGATTTTATTTATTGCCGGATTGTTTGAGACTGCTTGGGCAATCGGTATGAAATACTCTGGTGGATTCACCAAAGTTTATGCAACTATTTTTACTTTTGTAGCAATGGCATTAAGCGTCTTTCTCTTATCGGTAGCAATTAAATCTCTTCCGGTAGGTACCGCTTATGCAGTCTGGACAGGCATCGGAGCTGTTGGCACAGCGATACTTGGCATAATCCTTTTCGGAGAAACAAAAGAATTTGCAAGATTATTTTTTATATCCTTAATTATTGTGGGTGTTGTTGGATTAAAGATTTTTTCTAAAGATTAACTTTTAGAGTATAAAATTTAAATAATTATAAGGAAGCATTATGACAAGACCGGTTAAAGGTGATTATTCGCCCTATTATGAGGGATATATTAGCAAAGTCGAAGGCGAAAATGGAATTGTGATTTTGAATTCTCAATTAAGTTCCACAATAAAATATTTTGATGAGATTCCTGAAGACAAAGGAACTTATTCATACGCAATAGGGAAGTGGAGCATTAAAGAATTAATTGGACATATTATCGA
>JAJYCM010000122.1 GCA_021778375.1 Bacteroidota bacterium | reverse complement strand
GCTCAAGGGAAATCTGTTATCATCGACGCTGGAGTAGAGCAAGATTACAAAATAACTCCTGAACAACTAGAAAAAGCAATCACTAAAAGAACTAAAATTTTCCTATTTAATACACCTTCTAATCCAACCGGTGCAGTATACAACAAAAAAGAAATATTAGCATTAGCGGAAGTCTTAAAAGATAAAAATATTTTTACTATATCTGATGAAATTTACGAAAAGATACTTTTTGACGGAGAAGAACATTTTAGCCTCGGCAGTATAGATTATTTGAGAGATAAAACGATTACTGTAAACGGAGTAAGCAAAGCTTTTGCAATGACAGGCTGGAGGATCGGTTATGCAGGCGGTAATGCAGAAGTAATCAAACTTGCAAGGAATTTACAAAGTCATTCTACCTCAAATGCCTCATCAATTTCGCAGGCAGCTACAGTAGCAGCTTTAAGGGAGCCTAACGGAGAGATTATTGAGATGGTAAGGCAGTTTAAGGAACGGAGAGATTTTATTTATAATTCGTTAAATAAAATAAAAGGAATAAAGTGTCCACTTCCTAAAGGCGCTTTTTACGTGTTTTATGATGTAAGCGCATATTACGGGAAAAATTTTAATGGATATGAAATAAAGGATTCCAGTTCTTTCTGTAATTATTTACTAAACGATAAATACGTAGGATTAGTGCCGGGTTTTGCATTCGGAAATGATAACTGCGTCAGAATGTCTTATGCTTGTTCTTACGAAGAGTTAACCGACGGGATTGAAAGAATAACAAAAGCACTAAATCAACTTCATTAAATTTCTTCAGAGACTGCTAAATAATATTTGTCAGCCTTATCAATTTAGTACTTAACAAGGTTTTTCCGCAAAATTATACTTTAAGAAATAATTGAAGGGATTTATAGACTTGTTCAACAGGCATAGTTTCGCTCGTCCAAAGTTCAAAAGATTTTGCAGCCTGATAGACGAGCATCTTTAATCCATCCAATGCAATTGCTCCATTTGATGAGGCAAGTTTTAAAAGATTCGTTTGAATCGGGTTATAAACTAAATCAAAAACGATTTGTCCTTTAGCAAATGAATCGGCGAGCATAGTAATAGAATCATCTACATCCGGATACATCCCAACCGAAGTAGCGTTGACTATTAATTTTGAACTCCTAAAAACTTCGACTAAATCAGGCGGAAATAATTCTTTTGTTTTAAATGAGTTATATTTCATTTTATCTTGAAAATAATTTTTCAAAGAATCAGCACGCTGCTCAGTGCGATTAACCAAAAATATTTTAGAAGGTTTGAAATATCTAATTAAAGTATAAATAACTGCACGTGATGCACCCCCTGCGCCTATGATACTTATTTCGTTTCCAAATATTTCTTCCTTAAACGGATTCAAAGTTTCCAGGATACCATTTACGTCGGTATTATAACCGCTAAGCTTACCAAGCTCATTCACAACCGTATTTACAGCACCAATAATTGAAGCTTCTTCGGATACATTACTCATAAACTGAATAATATTTTCTTTGTGAGGAATTGTTACATTAAATCCCCTTATTCCAAGAGCAATCATACCTCTGACAGCATTTTTTAAATTTGAGGTTGGAATGTCAAACGGGAGATAAATATAATCGATTTCTTTGAGATCAATAGCAATATTATGAATAAAGGGAGAATATGAATGCTTTAACGGATGACCAATTAAACCCAATATTTTTGTATTTAAGTGAACCGAATTTTTCATTTAATGATTATTTTTTATTTGAGTAGTATAAATCAAAATTTTAATTGACAAGACAATTAAGAATTTTTCAAATTTCTCCAAGAAGCTTTTTAAAAAGCTTTGATGATTTTATTTCCGGGTATTCTTTAGCAAATTCAACTTTGATTGCAGGATCAATCTTAAACGCTGTTTTTAAACAATCGACAGCCTCCATAGTTCTGCTTAGAATAAAATTGATCTTTGCTTTACCATAATAGGAACTGGCGTCAACAGGATTTATTCGGATACATTCACTAAATGCGTTTGAGGCTTCAAGCCAATCACCCATTTCAAGTAATGTTTCCGCCAGATTAAACCATATCTCATAATTATCCGGTTCGATATTCAATGCAGCGCGATAGCTTTCTGTTGCTTCCTGGAGTTTGCCCAAAGAATACTCCAAATCAGCTTTAGCATACCAAGCTTCAGCACTATCTTTTGATAGGGAAATTGCTTTATTAAAATCCTTTAAAGCAAGGTGAAATTTCCCTGTTGAGTCATAACAAAAACCACGAGCTAAATAAGCTTCGTAATACTGGTCGTTAATTTTAATAGCTTCGGAATAATATTTTACGGCGTTTACCAGATCGCCAAGTTCTTCATAAATATTTGCGATATTGAACGAAGAAGCATCATCAAAGTTATCGAGTTCAAAAGATGTTTTAAAACATTCTATCGCACTTTGAAGCCTCCCGAGGTCAGCTAATGCATTTCCTTTATTAAACCATGCGCTTGCAAACTTGTCATTTAAGGCGAGAGCCAAATCATAACTCTCAATAGCTTTCTCAAGTTTATTCATTTTTACTAAAACAATTCCACGGTTATACCAGCCGCTAGAACTATAAGGTTCAATTTCCAAATATTTATCATAAGATTGGAGAGCTTCCACAAACTCAAAAAGATTTTCAAGGCAATAGCCTATCTCATAATATGCTTCGCCAAATTCAGGGTCAATTTCAATTGCTTGCTTCAAAAACTTTAATGCTTCGTTAAAATCATCATGACGTTCATATAACAATCCAAGGCTAAAGCATGCATCCTCATTGTTTGGGTCAATCTCTAAAACAGATTTTAAAGATTCTTTTGCCTGATCGACTAAACCTAAATTTTCTTCAGCCGAAGCTTTATCAATCAATACTTCCGCATCTCCGGGATTTAGAGATAATGCTTTTTCAAAGCAATTCACAGCTTCTTGATACTTGAAAGAATAGTTTAGCAATATTCCTTTTTTAAGCCAGTATTCGGCATTATATGGAAATGTTACAGATAAAATATTGACAAAGTACAAGCCATCCGCATACTTTTCATTCTCTATGCAAAGCTGTACAGTATCTTCAATTATTTCGGTGTTATTATAGATGCCATTATTTTCTATAATAGATTTACATCTGCCGATTTCTTCTTCAATATTTTTCGTTTTCTCGAAGAAACCTTCTTCATTGCTAAAGTCAGAATCAAAATAGGACATTAATTCTCCAAAGGGTCATTTTTTTTGAATGAATCTAAAATTATATACGCATAAAATCAAGCAAAACATTTGAATGGAAGTAACACAAATTTTTATAGCTTGATTCTTACCAATTTATAATTATTCATAGGAAAAATTTATTCGAAATTTTTATTATTGCAATTAGTTTTTTAAAATCGCAGTAACTTTTTCAGCTGCGTCTTTAAGAGTAGAAGCTACTTCAAAGTTAAGACCAGATTCGCTAAGCAAAACACCGGCTTCTTCTGCGTTAGTACCTTCCAACCGGACAACAATGGGAATCGTTACATTAATTTCCTTAGTTGCATCAATTACTCCTTGTGCAACTCTATCGCATCTTACAATTCCGCCAAAAATATTTATTAGAATAGCTTTAACATTTGGGTCAGAAAGAATAATCTTAAAACCGTTAGCAACAGTAATTTTATTTGCACCGCCGCCTACATCTAAAAAGTTAGCAGGCTCGCCGCCGGCTAATTTAATAATATCCATCGTAGCCATTGCAAGTCCAGCACCATTTACCATACAACCAACGTTTCCATCAAGTTTTATATAATTAAGGCTATATTTTGAAGCTTCAATTTCGAGGGGATCTTCTTCATTGAGGTCGCGATAATCCGCAATATCCGGATGTCTGTAAAGCGCATTGTCGTCAAAATTCATTTTTGCATCAAGAGCTATTACATCACCTTCCTTTGTAAGAACCAACGGATTGATCTCTGCAAGAGAGCAATCGCTGGCAATGTATACTTCATATAACCCGAGTAAAAATTTTACAGCATTTTTATGTTGAAGTCCGTTTAATCCTAATGCGTAAGCTAAATTTCTTGCTTGAAATTGTTGAAGTCCAAGGTCCGGTTCAATAGTTTCTTTAATAATTTTTTCAGGTGATTCAGCGGCAACTTTTTCGATTTCTACTCCGCCTTCAGTTGACACCATAATTACGTTTTTGGATATTGCGCGGTCAAGAGTAATACCGACATAAAACTCCCTTTCGATATTTACACCTTGTTCGATCAATAATCTTTTTACTATTTTGCCTTCAGGACCGGTTTGATGTGTAATTAAATTCATGCCCAAAATTTCATTCGATAATGAACGTACTTCATCTAAGCTTTTTGCAACCTTTACTCCTCCTCCTTTTCCTCTTCCACCGGCATGTATCTGCGCTTTAACTACCCAAAGATTACCTCCTAAATAGTTTTGTGCGATATCGACAGCTTCTTCCGGTGTAAATGCTACTTTCCCATTTGGTACTGCTACCTTGAACTTTCTAAGAATTTCTTTCGCCTGATACTCATGAATCTTCATTATTCTTCCTTAAGTTTTTGAGATTAAAATTATTTTGGGAATAATTATTAAAATCCCCGCAGAAACTTAAGGCTTTTGGGTTTTAGAATCAATTTAAAGAAGTGCCGCTTTTTTTGAAGCAATCATTTTTTGTTATAATTTAATTGCATTTATAAATTCCTGAAAGTATTTTCGCACAAAATTTTTTGGAGCATTATAATGGCAATCTTAAAAGCTTGCAAAACTATTCCTGAACTGTTTATATTTCTTACTGATAGATTCGGTAATATTCCGGATAAATTTGTTATTCAAAGAAAGGTAGACAATAAGTTTGCAGGGATTAATTATAAAGAATTTCGAAATCAAACCGAAAATTTGGCTTACGGCTTGCTTGCGCTGGGCATTAAAAAAAATGATAAGGTTGCTATTATTGCTGAAAACCGCCCGGAATGGGTATATTCGGATATGGCAATTTTAAGCATCGGCGCCGTCGATATTCCCCTTTACCCATCCTTAACTGCTGACTCAATTGAATTTATTTTGAATAATTCGGAATCGAAGGCAATCATAGTCTCAAATAAATTTCAATTAAATAAAATTCTAAAGGTCAAGGACAATTGCCGCAATGTAAAATTTATAATACTAATGAATGAAAAAGATAACATTCCTGATCATAAGCAGATTCAGACATTTAATGATATTCAGGAAATGGGTGTATTATTCAAAGCTAATAATCCAGATCTACTTGAAAGATCTATCAACAGCGTAAATGAAAATGATTTATGCACAATAATTTATACTTCCGGCACTACCGGCGAACCCAAAGGTGTTATGCTGTCTCACAAAAATATATTATCAAATGTAAATTCTGCCCTCATTACTTATCCTATTACCGAACAAGATATTTTCCTTTCTTTTCTCCCACTCTGTCATATTTTCGAAAGAATGGCCGGGTATTATACAGCTTTTGCATCCGGCTGTACGGTTGTTTACGCAGAAAGCATTGAGTCCGTTGCGCAAAATTTATTGGAAGTAAAACCGACTATTATGACAACTGTTCCGCGGCTGTTTGAAAGAATATATTCCAAGATAATTAAGAATGTTGACAGCCAGCCACAGTCAAAACAGAAAATATTCTATTGGGCAATCGAAGTAGGGAAAGAATATGCTGCCGCAAAAAGAAATGGTAATGTATCACTTACTTTATCGGTTAAAAATAAACTTGCGCATAAACTAGTCTTCCAAAAACTAATTGATAAAATGGGGGGCAGAATGAGATTCTTCATCTCGGGGGGCGCTCCTCTTTCACGCGATCTCGGAGAATTCTTTGAAGCCCTAGGTGTCATGATCCTAGAAGGTTATGGGTTGACTGAATCGGCTCCAGTTATTGCCGCTAATAAAGTGGATGATTTCAAGTTCGGAACAGTTGGAAAAGTTTTCCCCGGAGTTGAGATAAAAATTGCCGGGGACGGCGAAATCCTTGCGCGCGGTCCCAATATCATGCAAGGCTACTTTAAAAACCGGAAAGAAACCGAAGAAACAATTAAGGATGGCTGGCTTCACACCGGTGATATAGGCGTGTTTGACGCTGATGGTTTTTTAATGATAACCGATAGGAAAAAACATCTCTTCAAAACATCTACCGGGAAATATATTGCCCCCACTCCGATTGAAAATATGTTTCTTGCAAGTAAATATATTGATCAGTTCGTCCTTGTCGGCGATAAAAGGATGTTCTTAAGCGCTTTGATTGTACCTGACTTTGAATCTCTTAAGGAATATGCCGATTCAAACAATATTCCTTACACAAATATGGAAGAGCTGGTCAAGCGTAAAGAAATCTACGATTTAATCGACAAAGACATGTCAAAGATTCAAAAAAAATTAGCTAATTTTGAACGCGTAAGAAAATTTACTTTGCTCGAAAGACCCTTTGCACTTGAAGAAGGTGAAATTACTCCGAGTTTAAAGATTCGCCGCAAAATTGTTGAAGAAAGATACCGTCACTTAATTGATGAGATGTATGGCAATTAATTTTTTAAGAATATTTCGATATTACTCTAAAAATATTTTTGTCCATCAGCTATCATCAATTTAACGCTGATATTAGGTTCAAGAAAAAATATTATCAGCGAAAAGGAAATTTTTATGTTCCAATATCAGAAAGACAATGTATACTTTGCTCAAGTAACCGGCTTGATGGAAGAATTATGCGAAAAGGAATTACAAGAAATAGGAGCTAAGAATACCAAAGTCACTTACAGGGGAGTCTCTTTTGAATCTGATCTCACAACTCTGTATAAAATAAATTATACATCGAGACTAATTTCCCGGGTACTTGCTCCTTTAACCACTTTCCCTTGTCATACTACTGACACTCTTATCAAAATGGCACAAAAAATTCCATGGGAAGAAATATTTTCTATTGACCAAACTTTTGCTATTTCTGCTTCAGTTTCCAAAAGCAAAATCACTAATTCTTTATTTGCCTCTCTTTGTTTAAAGGATGGGATAGCCGATTATTTTAGGGACAAATTTGGCAAACGACCTAACGTTGAAAAGGATAATCCCGATGTAAGATTCAATCTTCACATTGATAGAGATACCGCAGTAGTCAGCCTCGATACATCAGGTGAATCACTGCATAAAAGAGGCTACAGACTGCTAGCCGGCGAAGCTCCAATGCAGGAAACACTTGCGGCAGCTTTGATACGTATTAGTAATTGGAACGGCGAAAGTCAATTATTAGATTGCATGTGCGGCTCGGGGACGATTCTCTGCGAAGCGCTTATGCACTACAGCAAAATCCCCGCTCAATATATGCGCAAAAAGTTTGGTTTTGTCAATATGCCCGGATTTGATAAAAATATTTGGGAGAGCATTAAAGGAGAATATGATAAACAAATTATACCACTTCCAAAGGGAATAATATTAGGAAGCGATAGAAATCCGGAAACTATAAAAATCGCAAAAGAAAATTTATCCCGACTTCCTTTTTTCAATTCCGTGGAAATTTCATGTAAGCCTTTTCAGCAAATAAAGGAATTTGAAAATGGGATTTTGATTACCAATCCCCCTTACGGAATGCGGCTCGGAAAGTTTGAAGAAGTCCAGTCACTCTACAAAG
>JAJYCM010000121.1 GCA_021778375.1 Bacteroidota bacterium | reverse complement strand
CAAAGATGTTAACGGCTGGCTTTATTATCCGCGCTATGATTCGCGCAATTCCATCGATTTAACTTTGGAATATAATTTTGGCAACGACTGGTATGCAACTATTACTTGGGTTTATAATACTGGTTTGCCTTTTACTCAATCTCTTGGCTTTTATAATAAATTATATTTTAACGATCTTTATTCCGACTGGCCGATTTATGAAAATTATCAGCCCCTTCAGATATTGTCTGACAAAGATTTGGGAAGACTACCGGATTATCATAGACTTGATTTAAGCCTTTCAAAATCTTTTAATATATCTTGGGTCAGGTTTCGTCTCGATGCAAGTATAATTAATGTTTATAACCGCGCGAATATTTTTTATTTCAAGAGGGATACAGGCGAGCGGGTAAATATGCTTCCTTTTCTTCCGACTGCAACAATAAAAATTGAACTATGAAAAAATTATTAATTGCTATATTAACTCTTATTTCTATCTCTATATTTTATTCGTGCAGTAATTCATTAAATCCTTACGCTCCTTTCAGAGAGAGATATGTTCTAAGTGGAATAATTAGAAGCGATACTACTTTACAAGTAGTCACTCTTTCTAAAAGTTATCAGCCCGCCGGATTTAATCCTTTTGCAGATTCTGAAAATGTAGCAATTATCGGCGCTGAAGTTAATGTATGGTATAATGATTCATTGTATATAATGAGAGATAGTTCGATAGCAAGAGTAGATTCATCACGTTATAATTCCAACGTAAACTTTTATTATTGTAAGAATCTAAAGCCTGCACCTAATAGCTATGTCGAAATTCAAGCATTACTGCCAAATGGGTTATTATTGACTTCTATAACCAAAACACCAGACGCTGGATATGGATTTTTCGATCAGGCTAGTAATGATACTTTTGATCCAACACAAAATTCGCAAATTTATGTTGGTTGGAAAGATTTGGGGAATGTTTATTATGCGCCAAGAATATCGATTATCTATTATCAGAAAGGCGATACTAACCCAAAGAATTTTTTTGTGCCCCTTTCTTATTTTAATCAAAATGGTAACCTAACTCCAAATTATCCGCAGTTGACTAAAATTAACTTTTTTACAATAGATTATTCAACGCTTAATGAAGCTATGACAGAACTATCAGGCACTGATAAAAACAAAAGTGATTTTACGATTTCAAAAATTATTGTGGACGTAATTGCCTACGATGAAAATCTTTCGACATATTATTCTTCTTTGCAGCAGTCAGTTGACGGATTTACAGTAAATCTTGATGCAGCAGACTACTCAAATATTACAGGCGGTTTTGGAATTTTCGGTTCTTACTATAAAGCAAGTTTCAGAATTGATCTTGTCCGATCATATATAAATTCATTTGGATATAACTAATAAAATGAATCTTAGAAAATTAAATATTAATATTCTAAAATTGTGTACTATCCTGGTATTCTCTTTCTTAAGTACATTTTCATCTTGCACAAAAGATGTTTCAGTTAGTCCGCCTGATATGCCCCCACCAGACGGTTATTTGTTTATAAATTCTTACCCGGCAGGTTTTCAAATATATTTGAATGGACTTCCAAGACGAAGAGTGACTCCGGATAGTTTAACCTGGTTAAGCACAAATTCTTATACTATTACCTTGAAGAAAAATTTATTCCGCGACACAACTTTTTCAATTGACATTGTGGAGGGGATTAAGAAAAATATATTTGTTGATTTTTCTAAAAATCCTACAATGTTAGGCAGTGTAAGCTTGACAAGCCTGCCCACTAATGCTGCCGTTTTTATTAACGACTCCAATACATCAAAAAAAACACCTGTCACTTTGACTGGATTACTCCCCGGGAATTATTACATCAAGTTCCATATCGCTAATTACCGTGATGATAGCATGCTTGTTGCGATAAATAGTAATAATATTACTTCTGCTCAAAAGACACTCGTTGATACAACTCTATGGAAAGATTATACTACCGCCAACTCAAATATTTCAACGAACCAGCTAACTTGTATTGCGATAGATAAAAATAATGAAATTTGGTTGGGAACCCCCGGAGAAGGACTACTTAGGTTTGATGGAACAAATTGGGAAAATTTAATTAATAATGTTCCGGGCTCTGTTGCTCACGATACCATTAATTGTATAATGGTCGATGATAACAATCATAAATGGGTTGGAAGTGAAAACGGTGGTGTTTGGGATGTGTTCAATTCAAATGCCCATATATATGGATTCAAAACTTCCGGCTTAGCAGATTTCAGAATTGAATCGATAGCTGAAGACAATAGCGGCAACATATATCTCGGTACAAAAGGAGGATTGTCTAAAACCTTCTTAGATAATAATGGAAATAGGTCCTGGTTTAATTACGATAATTCAGCTCTTTTTATTCCTGCAAATGATACATGGATTACTGCTCTTGCTGTAGACGGAAACCAGAATTTATGGATAGGAACTAAATCATCAGGGATAGTCAAATTTAATCTTACAGGCGAACCCTTTACCCAATCTAATTCAAATATTATTAATAACTCTATTACCTCTATAACTGCAGCAGGACTTAATGTTTGGGTGGGACATGCAGCCGGACAAGTTTTTGGTACTGGGCTTTCCTTTTATGATGGAACAAATTGGCAAAAGTTATATCCTCTTCCTCAAGAAAGTTTTGCTCAAACTATAAGTATTGATCACCTGGGAAATAAATGGATCGGTACGAACAAAGGATTAGTTAAATTGATCGGTCTAAATTCAGCCACGTTTTTTGACTCCGGTTCTACCGGCCTAAATATAAATGACATAAGAGGAATTGCTGAAGATCAAAATGGAAATATTTGGATTGCAACAAATGGAGGTGGATTAATTGAATATAAGGGGAATCATTAACCAATTTTGAATAAATTATTGGTCGAAATCCAAAGCTATCAGAATCTTTCTTGATTCTGCATTAATTATTTTTTAAATTAATTTATTAAATCCACTTTCCTTTAAATAACTAAAATGAAGTTGATGCATTCTTTGGCGGATTAAAAGATAAATTTTTGCACATTAAAAACATTCATATTTAATATATCTTATCAAGGCTATCAGATGAAAAAATATTTTCAGAGCACGCCGTACATTTTTTTAGCCATTTTTTTTGTACTCGTATCCAATCTCTTTGCTCAACAAAAATTAACCCTTAAAAATGTTAAGGATGCAATTTTTGAAACAAAAAAACTACAGGGCAGTTCAGGTCCTGAAGGGGTCAATTGGATTAACAATGGCAGTAGTTATTCCTACATTACAAAAAATGATTCGGCTAAAAAAGAGGAAATTCGATCCTATGATCCAAAATTAGGGAAGGATGAGTTAGTTTTTGATGCTTCAAATTTGACTTTCCCTGATACTTCAAAACCTTTTGAATATAAATCATTTCAATGGGCAAAAGATTCAAGGCACCTGGTATTTGAAACAAACTTTCGGAAGATATACAGGCGCTCAGGCATTTCCGATTACTATATTTATTCTTTAAAAGATAAAACCTTAAAGCTCGCAGCTAAAGATGCCCGTACTGCAGAACTTTCACCTGATGGTTCAATGGTAGGTTATGAACGAAACGGGAATATGTTTTTATATGATTTTAATAATAAAAATGAAACTCAACTCACAAATGATGCAGCGACAAATATCTTTAATGGGCATTATGATTGGGTATATGAAGAAGAATTCGGTCAAGCACAAGCATGGAACTGGTCGCCGGACAGCAAATACATTGCATATTGGCAATTCGATGAAAGCGGTGTGCCAAATATTAAACTGACAAATTATGAAGGACTTCATTCAAAGTATGTCGATATACCAATCCCGCAAGTCGGTGATCCAAATCCTAAAGTTAAAATTGGAATAATAAACGTAAAGACAAACAAAAAAATCTGGTTAGATATAGGCGAAGAAGGCGATTATTATATACCGAGAACTTATTGGACAAGTATTCCTAATACACTTGCGATGATTGTTCTGAATCGTGCGCAAAATGATATGAAACTATTTTTCTTTAATGTTGAAACAGGTGAACGACGTCTTGTTATGGAAGAAAAGAATAATACATGGGTTGCTATATTTAATTTTTATACTGATGTAAATGATATGATTTATTTTCCAGAAAACCTTCATGAATTTTTCTGGGTATCTGATAGAAGCGGATATTATCATATTTATCGCTACGATTACAGCGGCAAATTATTAAATCAGGTTACGAAAGGTAATTGGGATGTTATAAAAGTTCTGGGTATCAATGTTAATGAAAAAACTATTTATTATTTGTCTGCTGAAGCTTCTCCTCTTGAACAACAGCTTTACTCTATAAAATTTGACGGTTCGGGAGAGAATCGACTTACTAAAATTCAGGGCTTTCACCAGGTAAACATGTCGCCTAATACAAAATATTATATTGATACTTATTCAAATTTAAGCCTACCTAGACAAGTTGAACTTTGGAATACTAATGGAAAGATGTTAAAGAAATTAGAAAACAATTCGGACGTTACAACATATTTGGCAACGCATGCTTACTCACCAAAAGAACTTTTTAGTTTTGAAGAATCTGACTCGGTAAAATTGGATTGTTCAATGATTAAGCCATTAAATTTCGATTCTACTAAAAAGTATCCGATGATTTTATCAATTTATGGCGGGCCAGAATCCCACTCTGTTTATAATTCTTTTGAGGCATCCGGTTGGAATCAATATTTGGCTCAGCAAGGCTATATTATTGTTGATGTGAATAACAGAGGTAATGCAAATTACGGCAGCGCATTTATGAAAATCGTATATGGGCAACTTGGGAAATGGGAAAGTCATGACTTTGTAGCTACAGCACATTACTTAGCAACGCTCCCTTATGTCGATTCAAAAAATATGGCAATTATGGGAACTAGTTATGGCGGCTATAGTACTGTATTCACGATGCTAACGCATCCGGGAGTCTTTAAAATCGGGATAGCAAATTCGCCGGTAACTGATTGGCGATTGTATGATGATATATATACTGAAAGATATATGAATCTATTAGATAAAAATAAAGAAGGTTATATCCAGAGCGATGCGATGACTCATGCATCAAAGCTTCAAGGGAAATTGCTTTTGATTCATTCAACAATGGATGATAATGTTCATGTGCAGAATACAATGCAGCTATTAACGGCACTTACAAATGCAGGTAAAGATGCTGATTTAAGAATATTCCCTCCAGGAGCACACGGTGCAGCATACAATCTTGCAAGTTATACATTAATGTTGGAAGTGTACGACCATTATTTAAACAGGAATTTAAAAGGAAATTGTAATCAACCTGATATAAATAAATAGATCAAAATATATAGATAAAGAAAAAGGAGGCATTTGCCTCTTTTTCTTTATAATTATTTTTTAATTGTTATCGGGGATAACACCATCGTCTGAATTCACCGGCAGCTTTAAAATGTAAGATTCATTTTTCTTATTCTCTAACGAAATATCTCTAAGCCAAGGGTTATAATATTTTAATGTTTTGTAATTGATGCCATGACTTATTGCATAATCAGCCCAATTATTGACAGAAGAATCAATTATAACATTTTTAGTTCTTAGCGGAGGATAAAGATCACCAGATTTTAAATAATAACCATATTTGTGAGGGTCAGAGAAAATTATTTTCATTGCAAGCATTCTAGCTACATATCGTGATGTTTCGTCGCTTAAAAGCAGGTTATAATAATCATTTGCTTTTTCCTTCTGCATAAGTTTGACTATACCGTTAAGTCCCATATTATAAGATGCTGCTGCTAATGTCCAGCTTTTTAATTCATCATACGCATTAAGCAGGTATTTGCAAGCGGCTTCAGTTGATTTTTCAACGTTATATCGTTCATCTATTTCATCATTTATTTCAAGTCCGAATTTTTTTGCAGGCTGCTCTGTGAACTGCCAGAATCCTACTGCGCCGGCATAAGAGGTAGTGTTTGATAAGTTGCTTTCGATCAAGGCAAGATACTTAAAATCTTCAGGGACGTTATATTTTTTTAGGATAGGAATGATGACGGGGAACCATCTATTAGCTCTTTTCATTCCTAAAATTGTAGAAGAAAACCAATATGTATTTACAAGTAATTCACGGTCAACCCTTTCTCTCACTTCAAAATTATTTAGAGGAACTTTTTCTCCCGCAAAGTTTAATTCGGAAGGAATTTCAGGTGAGGTAATTCTAATATTTACCGTTGAATCGGTAATAAAGTTATTTGTGCCTGACTCCGCAACTTTTGAAATTCCAGTATTAATAAACAAAGTCAAAACAGTTAGTGCTCCAAAAGCAAAATAGAATACTTTAGAGCTAAACTTCTTATTGCGATTCTGATTTTCCATATTATTTGTTCAGTTGTTTTACAAATGAAATATATAAAATTTATTTCAAATTAAAATTGAATTTGTGTTTGGAAACGGAAGAAATGTAAGGTGAAAATTTTATAGTTAGCTGTTCCATTTCACTTACCACGAAATGGAACGCTAATTAAGAAATACTAACCTAAGTAGGCTTTCAGATTTTTACTTTTAGATGGGTGTCTTAAGCTGCGTATAGCTTTTTCTTTAATTTGACGAACTCTTTCGCGTGTCAAGTTAAATCTTTCGCCGATCTCTTCAAGAGTAGCAGATCTTTCACTATTTATTCCGAAATAAAGTCTTAATACATTTGCTTCTCTTTCGCTTAAAGTTGAAAGAACACTCTCGACCTCGCTTTTAAGAGACTCGTGCATAAGCTTTACGTCGGGTGCAGGCTGTTGATCATTTGGTAGAATATCTATCAAACTATTTTTATCATCGTCGCCTGAAAATGGAGCATCCATTGAAACATGTCTGCCGTATAGCTGTAAAGTATCAACCACTTCGTCAGTTTTCATTTCAAGTTCAGTTGCAAGTTCTGCAGCGCTTGGCTTTCTTTCAAATTCCTGTTCTAATTTGGAATATGCTTTACCAAGCTTATTCAAGGTGCCGACGCGATTCAAAGGTAGTCTTACCATTCTTGATTGCTCAGCTATAGCCTGCATGATTGATTGGCGTATCCACCAAACCGCATAGGAAATAAACTTAAATCCTCTCGTCTCGTCAAATCTTTCTGCGGCTTTAATTAACCCGAGATTACCTTCGTTAATTAAATCTCCCAAAGATAATCCTTGATTC
Organism: Bacteroidota bacterium; assembly: GCA_021778375.1. GTDB lineage: Bacteria > Bacteroidota > Ignavibacteria > Ignavibacteriales > Ignavibacteriaceae > FEN-1297. The sequence goes on along the minus strand of JAJYCM010000121.1, from coordinate 568 downwards.
TGAAATTGTTTAGCTACGCTTACTACGAATCTTAAATTTGCTTTTGTTAAAGCTTCGAGAGCATGTCTATCTCCCTTTTTAATTCTTTTTGCCAGCTCAATTTCCATGTCCGGAGTAATGAGGTTAACTTTACCGATTTCAAGCAAATACTGATCAAGAGATTTGCTTTCGCGGTTAGTAAATTGCTTCGTTATTTTCAATTTTGGCTTACTCCTTTTTAATTGAATATTTTAAAAAACAAGCTCTAAATATAAGTGATTTTCTTGAAAATTTATAAGGCAAAAACTAATCTACATTACCTTTTATGTCAAATTTCCATAAAAACGTTCAAAATACTTCATTTTCGAAACATTTTAACACTTGTTTAATAATTAGACGGGCTTATTTCATTTGGGTTTCAAAATAAATGATTATTTTTTTTAGGAAAGGCTGATAATTTGTCTAAAAATCGAGATGCGTTTGATTTTCGCCCATTTCTTTCTTTTTATGTCTCTGTTCCTTTAGAAAATTCCCAAAATTCTCCCGGGAAATAACATATACTTTACCAACCCGTACTGCTTTTAACTTT
>JAJYCM010000120.1 GCA_021778375.1 Bacteroidota bacterium | reverse complement strand
CCTTGAAGGTTGCAGGCTCTGACCTTCAAGGTTTCTCTATTATCGAAATGTTGCATACCTTGGACTGATGTGAAAAGATTCTTAGATGTATTAATATCTTTGTTAATAATATTAATTTGTATTCCATTGATTGCAGTAATACTTTTAATAGTATCTAAAGTTACGAAGGATTTGCCGCTGCTGACATAAGAAAGAAAAATTCACTTGACGAAGAGTGGAATAAAAATAATTAAGATAAGAACGATTAAGGCTTCAAATACGGCTAGACACTCAGATCCGATTGTAAGAAGTATAACAAAAGCGAATAAAGAAAAACCCCCGCTCCATTACCTATAAGTTTCATTCAAACTCATCTACCTCGACTGATTGCGGATTGCCGCCATATTTCCTATCATTTCAAGAATGTAATGTGCTTAACACCTTTATAAATGCATTATTATCATATTTACGGTGTAAAACATTGGAGATATGATGCTTGCTGAAAATGCCCGGCTTTTAGAAATTAAGAAAGGAAATTCTTTCTGGCGAAAATGGGGGCCCTATTTAACTGATCGCCAGTGGGGAACTGTCAGAGAAGATTATTCAGCGAATGGCGATGCGTGGGATTACGTCTCACACGATGCAGCTCGAAGTAAAGCCTACCGCTGGGGCGAAGAAGGTATCGGAGGTATTTGCGACGATAAACAAACTATTTGTTTTGCTCTTTCTTTTTGGAATGGTAAAGATTCGATCCTGAAAGAGAGATATTTTGGATTGACAGGCAAAGAAGGAAATCACGGCGAAGATGTTAAAGAATATTTTTATTACTTAGAAAATATTCCGACGCATTCATACATGAAAATGTTATACAAATATCCCCAAACAGAATTCCCTTATTCACAGCTTCTCCAGGAAAATCAAAAACGTGGAAAACTTGATCCTGAATTTGAATTGATCGATACTGGAATCTTTAATGAAGATAAATACTTTGACGTGTTTATAGAATATTCTAAAGCCAGTCCGGAAGATATTTTAATTAAGATTACTATTTGCAATCACGCTAATGAAAATGCTATGATTAATGTTGTCCCTCAAATCTGGTTTAGAAATACCTGGTCTTGGGGTTATGATAATTATAAACCAAGCATAAGTACTCAAAATAATAATTATCTTCTGTTAAATAATCGAAATATTGGCAATTACTCTCTTTTTTTTGAAGAAAACCCCGAATTACTTTTTTGCGATAATGATACTAATCTTAAAAGACTTTATAATGTTGATTCTGAAGGTCTTTTTAAGGATGGAATAAATGACTTCATAGTAAACGGTAAAAAGGAAGCTGTAAATAATACTGCCGGGACGAAAGCTGGCATAAACTACAAAATTACACTTCCAGCGCTTAGCTCAAAAGTAATTAAACTAAGATTGAAGGCTAATTCGGACAAGTTAGAATTAATAAATCCATTTGAAGATTTCGATTCGATCTTTAATCTGAGAACTAAAGAGACAGATGAATTTTATGAAGAACTTGAGTCTCAAATTAAAAGTCAGGATGAAAAAAACGTCCAACGGCAAGCGCTAGCAGGAATGTTATGGTGCAAACAATTTTATTATTACGATGTCCGGCATTGGCTTAAAGGTGATCCTTCTCAACCCTCTCCGCCACCAGAAAGATATAAAGGCAGAAATAATGAATGGAATCATTTAAATAATTCGGATATAATTTCTATGCCCGATAAATGGGAATACCCATGGTACGCTTCGTGGGATTTGGCTTTCCATTGTATTCCATTTGCTTTGATTGATCCTGAGTTTGCAAAACACCAACTCAGACTTTTAACTCGTGAGTGGTATATGAACCCAAATGGTCAGCTTCCCGCTTATGAATGGAATTTCTCAGATGTCAATCCGCCCGTGCATGCTTGGGCAACATGGCGAGTATATAAAATAGATCAGAAGGCAAATAACGGTAAAGGCGATATCCCTTTCCTTGAATCGGTTTTCCATAAACTACTTCTGAATTTTACATGGTGGGTTAATAGAAAGGATGAAGATAATAGAAATATCTTTCAAGGCGGCTTTCTTGGCTTAGATAATATCGGAGTATTCGATAGAAGCGCCGGTTTACCCGAAGGCGGGCATCTTGAAGAAGCAGACGCTACAAGCTGGATGGCAATGTTCTCACTTAATCTTTTAAGAATTTCTCTTGAGCTTTCAAAACATAATCCTGTGTATCAAGATGTCGCCACGAAATTCTTGGAACACTTTCTTTTTATAGCCGGCGCTATGACTGACATTGGCGGCGAAGGAATCGATCTATGGGATGAAGAAGATCAATTTTTTTATGATGTCCTTCATACTTCAGACGATAAATATGTAAAACTAAAAGTACGCTCGATGGTTGGTCTAATACCGCTATTTGCTGTCGAAGTGCTCGAACCTGAAATAATGAGCACAAGTCCAAAATTTTCAGAAAGACTTGATTGGTTCTTAAACTATCGCCCCGATCTTGCTAATCTTGTTTCAAGATGGCGGGATAAAGGTATGAAGGAAACACGCCTCTTTTCTTTGCTGAGAGGGCATCGCTTAAAGAAAATCTTAAATCGAATGCTGGATGAGACGGAATTTCTTTCGGAGTACGGAATTCGTGCGCTCTCAAAATATCATGATAAAAATCCTTATGTACTTTTAACAGGTGGTAAGGTCTTCTCTGTTAATTATGAACCTGCTGAATCTCAAACCGGACTTTTCGGAGGTAATTCAAATTGGCGCGGACCTATCTGGTTCCCTGTAAATTTCTTAATTATCGAATCTCTGCAGAGATTTCATCATTATTATGGTGATGATTTTAAGGTAGAATATCCTGTAAACTCTGGAAAATATCTTACTCTTAAAGAAATTGCCAACGAATTAACAACCAGATTATCAAGGATATTTCTGAAAGATGAAAATGGAAATCGCCCGGTTTTCGGAGAGAATAAAAAATTTCAAACTGATCCTCATTTTAAGGATTATATTTTATTTCACGAATATTTCAATGGAGATAATGGAAAAGGATTGGGGGCTTCCCATCAAACAGGGTGGACTGGTTTGATAGCTAAGCTTCTTCAACCAAAAGTTTAATTTATTAAAAAAACAACTGGAGCAAAAATGAGTGAACCAACAAAAGAAAATTTTCCCGAAATAGTAATGCCTAAACCCGAACCAATTAGAATCCTTTCAGGGCAGAAGGCTTTAGTAACCGGTGCTAATTCAGGTATTGGCGAAGGCATTGCAATTCAACTTGCCAAAGCCGGCGCAGATGTTGTCGTCAATTATGTCAACAATCCCGATGAAGCAAATGCCGTGGTTGAAAAAATTAAGAAATTAGGAGTAAATGCCGTTGCCATTCAAGCTGACGTAAGCAATGAGGCAGAAGTTATTTCAATGTTCAATCAAATGTTTAAAGAATTTGGCACTATTGATATTCTCATTAACAATGCTGGGCTTCAACAAGATTCTCCTTTCGATAAAATGACGATTGAAAAATGGAACAAGGTCATAAACGTAAATCTTACCGGGCAATTCCTTTGCGCCAGGGAAGCGATTATAGAATTCAAGCGCCGGGGAGTAAAAAAAGAAATTTCCTGTGCTGCCGGAAAGATAATTCATATAAGCTCCGTTCATGAAGTTATTCCTTGGGCAGGACATGTAAATTATGCCTCATCCAAAGGGGGAATAATGATGTTAATGAAAAGTATTGCCCAGGAAGTTGCACCTTTCAGAATTCGCGTAAATAGTATTTGCCCCGGCGCTATTAGAACGCCGATAAATAAAAACGCCTGGGATACGCAGGAAGCTTATAATAAGTTGATGGAATTAATTCCTTACGGTAGAATTGGAGAAGTAGAAGACATAGGTAGGGCTGCTGTTTGGCTTGCTTCGGATCATGCCGATTATATTACCGGGACAAGCATTTTTATTGACGGCGGGATGACTCTATACCCTGGTTTCGCTACTGGCGGATAAGTTCAAAGTATCCGGATTAGAATTTCTTCTAATCCGGATATATGATTTTATTTTTTCTTCTTTACGTTCCAGACTACTAAGAAGATCAATCCGATTCCTGCAAATACAACGGCTATTAATGTGAAAAATGAGACTGGTTCCATTCCGGGGTCTTTTATCATTCCTCTTTCTATTCCGTTCATGGATAGAATGTAAGCTTCAATATCCGAAATTTGCTGTTGTGAAAGCGCTTGCTGGTCTCCGAAGGCTTCCATTTTTAGTGCAGGATTTGCGCCTTTAGGAACTGCTCCATGTTGAATTATGATGTCAATATTCTTTGAAAATATTTCAGGATCTTTGTTATATAATCTTTGTGAGATCGGATTTAAAGCCGGAACTACTCCTGTTGCCGAACCCGGGTTGGCTATTTTTCCTATGCCATTCTTACCATGACAAGCTATACAATTTTTATCAAATAATACTTTTCCGTGCTCGGCGCTGCCAAGAATTGAAGCCGCTAATCCTGCGGATTGAAGATTAACTGAATCGACTTTTGATTGGCTTGCTGTATCTGGAATTGCAACTGTATTAGCGTTTGAATTGCTTGGTTGTGTTGAAGCAATCTGCGGAGCCGATCCGGATCCCATGTTGCTTGGTGTCAACAAAAATGCTACCAATTGATTTAATTGTGCGACTTTCAAAAATGAAAATGGCGGCATTATGGAAGTTGGGTTATGCGATTTTGAGTTTTGAATTTGAGCTATCAACCATTCCTTTGTCCTTCCTTTCTGAACTTCATTCGATAGGTCTGGACCAACTGTTCCGCCGGTGCCCATAATTGAATGGCAGCCAATACATCCTATCGATGTGAAAAGTTGTTTGCCAAGTCTTATATCATTTGAAGAAAAATTTTCTTTATGAAGAACTTCTTTTGAATTACTTTTTTGCTTAACCGCTGTTGATTCGCCACTTAGATAACCGGCAATTGTTAGAATGATTACTGCCATAACTATTAACAGCCCGGTTGGAACTACAATTAATCTCTTAAATGGATTCCTAATTTTATTTTTATCAATAAATGGAAGCAATAACAATAATAAAACAAGTACTGTGGGGATTCCTACCGTCCCTATAACTTCAAGTACACCCGGAAAGAATTTTAAAGCTTGATAAAGAAACAAAAAATTCCATTCTGGCTTCGGTACATACGAACTATCCATCGGATCTGCAGGACCTGAAAATGGTGGCGGAGAAAATGTTGATAAGGCGACTAACGCCAACAAAATTATAATTGCTACTAAAACGTCCTTAAAAATTTGATCCGGCCAAAATTGTCCGGTTACATTTCTTTTCTCTTCTTCCCATGGTCCCACACTTCCGTGTTTTCTAAACGCTACCAAATGAAGTATGATAAACATTACAATAATCCCCGGTATAACAGCCACGTGCAATATGAAAAATCTTGACAGTGTCAGCTGCCCCATTGAACTGCCGCCCCTAATTACTTGTTTAATAAAATTACCTATAAAAGGAAATGTTCCCCCTATATTTGTCCCAACCTGCGCTGCCCAGTAACCTCGTTGATCCCACGGAAGCGCTGCTCCCGTAAAACTCATTCCGAGTGCTAACAAAAATAGGATAACACCAAGAATCCAGGTCAGCTGTCTCGGATTTTTATAAGCTCCCCATATAAAAACTCGAAGCATATGAAGTGAAACAATCACAATCATTGCGGTGGCTCCCCAGTAATGCAACCCATGAATCAACCATCCGAAGGGTACTTCAACCCTCAGAAAATTTATACTGTCATAAGCGTGGTCAACAGTTGGTGCATAATAAAATAGCTCAAGCACACCCGTAATTAGTTGGATTAGAAATACCAACAATGTTGCGCTTCCAAGAGCGTACGAAAATCTTGAACCTCCGGGAATTTCTTCATCCATTCCCATTCTAAGTATTGAAGAAAGAGGAATTCTTTCGTTAATCCAGTACCATACTTTTTTTGACATGTTTTTACCCGTTAAATTTTTACTTTTTTGTTAATGCCAAGTTGAAATTTTTCCCATTCAACATATAATTCGTCTCCTTCAATTTTCGTAGGAAGTGTGTCTAAACTTCGAGGTGCAGGACCTGAAATTACTTTCCCGTTTTCCGCAAAAACGCTGCCGTGGCATGGACATTCAAATTGACTTTTTTGAGGATCCCAATTATAGCTGCATCCAAGGTGCGGACAAATTGGAGAAAATACTTCTATGTCCGAATTGGATTTTTTTATTGCCCAAACATTGTGCATTTCTGTGTCGTTTAAATAGGCATCTTTTGCACTTGATGCAACTGTTAGTCTCACCGGCGAACCTTCAGGAATATTCCCAATTTTTCCGGCTTTAGAAAATGATGTTAATCTGGATTTTAATGCAGGGCTGATTATCGCATCTAAAGCAGGAATCCCTAATAGTAATCCTGAAATTGATGCTAAAGAAACGGAAAATATCTTTAAGAATCCTCTTCTTGAAAATTGAGACGATCCTTTTAAGCCACCTTCTTCTTTCATGGTACTCTCTTAAATATTTTTGGAAATTAAATTAATAATTGATGTTAAATAAAATTTATTTTTAATCCACTCTACCTCTGCAGAATTAAAAATCGTGGCTATTACCTAATTTATTTTTAAAAGCAAATTGCCAATACTTTTATATTTTATTGGGAGAAGGAAAAAACTATCTTGAATATTACCCGCAAATAGATTGTAAATTTAAAAATTTAAAACCATAAACCAAAGTTGATAGTAACTTTTATCAATTAATGTGCCGGAGTTAATTTCTTCAGTTTAATTTGTACCAGAACAAAAAAATTAAATTCTAAAGGGATATTGTAAAGCTTTGTCAATCAAATGTTGATGAATGTCAATTATTCTCTAAATGCAAAAATTGCTTTCTCAATAATGAAATATTTATTACACTTAATGAAAATGCTGAAACTCTTGCTTGACAAAATCATATTCTAAATTTATTGGAATCAAAAGATAATCTTGATTAAACTGAAGGTACTTTATTTTTGTTTAATTATTATTAGTTAATTACTTATTTTTACCAACCAATATTTGATTTAATTTATTGCAATGACTCAAAGCCCAAAAAAGAATAGAATTATTTTTATAGATTTAATGAGAGCGTTTGCCGTTTTTCAAATGGTTCAAGGGCATACCGTTGATGCCCTGCTTTCCAATAATTACCGCAATATGGACTCTCCGGTTTTTGCTTTTTGGTTCTTTATGAGAGGAATGACAGCTCCTATTTTTATGTTTACCGCCGGAACCGTTTTTATGTATCTCTTTAGGCTTGCTGGGGTACCTTTCCATTCTAACCCGCGTGTTAAAAAAGGTATTAAAAGATTCTTTCTTCTCCTGTTCTTAGGTTATTTGCTTCGCTACCCAACTCCTACAATCATAAATTTTTCAAATGTAACCCGGGAACAATGGAATGTCTTTTTCGCCGTTGACGTTCTTCATCTTATAGCCTTTGGACTTCTGTTCTTAATGATTTGTGCTTACGTTGCTGAAAAATTTCACGTTAACGACTACTTAGTCTTTTCAATTGTTAGTTTATTATTTTTTGCCCTGTATCCTCCTTTCAGTTTAATCAATTGGTTAAAGATTTTTCCTGCACCAATTGCAGGTTATTTTTATACTGGAAGCGGTTCAAATTTCCCCTTATTCCCATGGGTTGGCTATGTTATTGCCGGCGGTGTGCTGGGTAGTTATCTTGCAAAGCACCCTCTTGTCTTTAAAAACCCGCGCTTTAGTCTAAAACTTGCTTTT
>JAJYCM010000119.1 GCA_021778375.1 Bacteroidota bacterium | reverse complement strand
AGGCAAAGGTTGCGTGCTCAGATTTAATTGAATTGTTTTATAAAAGAAAAAAGAAACAAAAAAGAAAGTACTCTACGGTGGTATTGACTATAATAAATTAGCGTTGGTACTTATGCAATACAGATTGCAAAATACTTTGGGGCAGAAGTTACAGGAGTATGCAGTAATGCCAATTTGGGAATGGTAAAATCTCTGGGAGCCGATAAGGTTATCGATTACACCCAAGATGATTTTTCACAAAGCACAGATACCTACGATGTTATTTATGATGCCGTAGGCAAGATTGCATATTCAAAACGTAAAAAATCTCTGACGAAGTCAGGAATCTATCTAAACGTTTTTGCATTGTCAGGTAACATTAAGTTAAAGGTTGAAGACCTGATCTTTCTTAAAGAACTCTGCGAGGCAGGAAAGTTGAGATCAGTTATAGACAAACGCTATCCTATGGCACAAATAGTAGAAGCTCATAGGTATGTTGACAAAGGACATAAAAAAGGAAACGTAGTAATTACTATTGAGCATTATAGTAATAGGTAGCGTTGTTATACCTTCAACTAAGGATTAAAATGAATAAATTATTTATATTGTTTCAGTTAATGTATAGGTAAATAGAATGAATCCTAAAGTTGATTTCTTTTTTAATAAAGCAAAAAAGTGGCAAGAAGAATTTGAGAAATTGAGAATGATTATTCTTGACTGCGGGCTAACAGAAGAATTGAAGTGGGGACAACCTTGCTACACTTTAAAGGATAAAAACATAGTATTAATGCATGGATTTAAGGAATACTGTGCACTACTATTTATGAAAGGCGCCTTGTTAAATGATTCTAAAGGTATTCTAATCCAACAGACTGAGAATGTGCAGGCTGCGCGGCAGATACGATTTACCAATGTTGGAGAAATAGTAAAGTTGGAAACTATCTTAAAAGCATACATTCATGAAGCCATTGAAGTGGAAAAAGCAGGCTTGAAAGTGAAATTGAAAAAGACTTCTGAATTCAAAATTCCTGAAGAGTTCCAAAGCAAATTGGATAAAAGTAAAGCTTTGAAAACTGCGTTTGAAACTTTGACGCCGGGGCGGCAAAGAGCGTACATATTTTATTTCTCTCAACCTAAACAATCCAAAACCAGGGAGTCAAGGGTTGAAAAATGTATGCAGCAGATTCTCGATGGAAAGGGATTAGATGATTAGTAAATTATTGGAGAAGGTAAACTAATGAACATTTAAGATATTAATTGTCTATTCGTTAATTAGAACTTTTTTGGGGATAACAAATAACACATCAAGTGCCTTCATTTAATTATTAATTCACCTTACTCAGGATTTTTCTTTGGAGTAATGGAATGTTGGAATAATGTTAAAGATAGGCCTATACCATACTGTTCTCCAAGGGTTACGTAACATGAGTTATTAAGTCACCTTACGCATTATGATACTATCAATTGCCCCGACATTTATGTCGGGGAATAAAATTATATAGGTTGATTGGCTTTAGCCACATTATGAGCTAAAATGAGGCTAAAGCCATGAGTTTTATGTCCTATTTAACCCCCGCCATAAATGGCGGGACAATAGGAAAAAAACATGCGTAACATGAGTTATTAATTAATTTTTGTGTAAGATAGAAATTGTTATATTTTTAAGTGAGAGTTAAATAAGTCTTTATTAATTTCAGATTATTGATAAATAAAATTGGAAATAATAAATAGAAAAAATTCTCATGTAATTGTAATCATACAAGCATTGCTTGTAACATTTTTATGGTCTACATCATTTGTAATTATTAAATAGGGATTATATGAATGATAATATTGAAAGACTCGGTTTTGACGAATGGTTCAGGGATAAAATTGATCCGACAAAATTGGAGAATTTTAAACTCGCACGAGTAATCAGTGTAAATAAAAACAGCTTTGTTGTATCAACCGGGCAGAAGGATATTTACGCTGAACTGACCGGTAAATTTTTATTTAGCTCTGATTCTTCTGAAGATTTTCCCACTGTAGGCGATTGGGTATACACTCAGTTATTTGATGATGATTCTTTAGCTATTATCCATGAAATATTTCCAAGAAAATCATTATTAAAAAGAAAAACTCCGGGCAAGAAAATAGAATATCAACTAATTGCAGCAAACATAGACAAGGCGATAATTATGCAATCACTTGATTCCAATTTTAATTTAAGAAGACTTGAACGTTACCTGGTGATGATAAACGAGAGTAAAATTACGCCGGTTATTTTTCTGAGCAAAAGTGATCTAATAGGGCAAGATGAAATTGAAAGCAAGATAAATGACATTTATAAAATCATACCGGATATCAAAATTACAGCATTCAGTAATAATAATTTGCAGGACATAGAAAATATTAAAGCATTATTTACTCTTTCCGAAACATATTGTCTACTTGGTTCATCAGGTGTAGGTAAAACTACACTATTAAATAATCTCATACACCAAGACTTATACAAAACTCAAGCAATCAGAGAGAAAGACGGAAGAGGAAAACATACTACTACACGTCGTGAACTAATCGTTTTAGAAAATGGGGCGATTATAATAGATAGTCCCGGCATGCGTGAGCTGGGAATAATTTCAATCGAATCCGGTCTTGACAATACATTCAATGAAATTGCAGAGCTATCAGAACAATGCCGTTTTGCTGATTGTACACATACTATAGAAGAAGGCTGTGCAGTATTAAAGGCGTTAGAAGAGGGAATAATTTCAAAAGAACGTTATCAGAATTATATAAAAATGTATAAGGAATCTTTGTATAACGAAATGTCCTATTATGAAAAGAGGCAGAAGGATAAAAAGTTCGGTAAATTTATGCATACATATATGAAAAATAAAAAAGATAAATAATCGTATCTTACTCTTCAATATGTATCCCTTATGATTCTTCCTTTTTTTTATTTCTAATGTGAGTTGTAAAAAAGTAGACAACCCTATGACCATTTAAAGCTTCAAATCATAATATTTTTCAGCTTGATTTATTATTATTGCAGAGAATAATCTTAATGAAAGAATAATATGCCAAAATTATCTCAAATAAAGTTTACTGTTGAATTAGATGATAAAAAAATGCCTGAGAAGATCGAATGGGAGGCTACCGATGCAGGTTTTGATGGAAAAAAGACTTGCAGTACTTTAATGATCTCACTTTGGGATAAAGATGAAAAGTCGACTCTTGCAATTGATTTGTGGACAAAAGAAATGTTGGTAGATGATATGAATGTCCACTTCTATCAAATGTTGACAAAGATGGCTGAAACCTACCTTAGAGCCACTCAAAATAATGAAGCTTCAAAGATGATTGAGGGCTTTGCATTGCAGTTTGCGGGGAAATTAAATTTGATTAAGAAAATTGATAAAGAAGGAATTTCCTAATATAGAGGAGTTGGTAGACGGGTAAGGCGACTGTTATTTAAATCTTTCTTTTAGCTTGGAAGCATATCGACGGCTCATTTGAAAAGGCTCAGAAACATTTTGTACAAAAACATGATATGAAGAGTTAAACCATTTTTCAACTTTAGTGACGTATTCAAGGTTAACAATTGTAGAACGGTGGATTCTGACAAAGTATTTGGACGGCAGTCTTTCTTCCCATTCCAACATCGGTTTGAGCACTAACACTTTTTTCTGCCCCTCTAAATATAAATATGTATAATCTTTTTCCGCGGTGATGCATTGAATTGTACATATTTTAATAAAGCGTGAAATTCCGTCAACTGTAATAAATAATCTATCATCATATTCCAATGCTTTCTTGTTTGAATGACCATCATCTAATTCTAAATCATCTTCTTCATCGTCAAAATCCTCTTCATCTTTTATCAAATGATTATTAAGAACTTTGCTTAGCTCAACTTTTCCATGATTATATCCAGCGTGAGCTTCTGTAATAGAAGATGCCGCAATTGCACTTTCATTTGCACTGTTTTTTTCGATAGGTAATTCTTTATCCTGAATTTTTGAGATTAGACGCGAGACTGTAATTGCCAACCGTTCAAAGTCAATCGGTTTCTTTAAATAGTCAAGAGCGTTTACTTCAAAAGCGCGAAGGGCATAATCTTGTGAGGCGCTTATGAATATAACAGTAGATTCAGTGGAAATTTTTTTCATCAAATCAAAACCGCTGCTGGTTCCGAGTTTTACATCAAGAAAGATACTGTCTGGTTTTAGTTCTTTTATAATGTCTAATGCTTTAGAAATATTTGCGGCTTCGCCGACAACATTTATCTGAGGAAATTTTTTTAGAAGAATATTCAAAAGTTTTCTTGAATAAACATCATCATCAACTACAACTGTGCTTACTTTATTTTGGTCAGGCATATTTTCTACCTAAAATAAATTCTTTCTTTTAAGGTAATCAAAACTTATACCATGAATAAAAATTATGGGTTATTAAAAGACTCACCTTACGCAGTCCACAAGAAAAACTTAGCCTCTAAGGCGCCAAGGCACAAAATATTAACTAAATTTATGTTTTTCATAGCGAATTCTTTGTGACTTAAAGTCTTGGAGGCGAATCTTTCATTTTTGCGTAAGGTGAAAAAAGTAAAAAAAATGAATACTATGTGTCTCAATAAATTTAAATTGAGAATAAATGCTTTTTTGTGTTAAAATGAAACAAAAAATCTACATTCCTTCAAGCCATGGGTCAAGAAAATCCTGATGTTTAACCGGATTGAATTCGATGAAATCATAGGTAGCGCAATTATTAATGAAATATGGGTCATGGTTAAAAAAATCTTTAATTACATCGATTGAAACAGCCCGAGCAACTACTACGCCTCCGCTTCTCGGGTTCTTAGGTCCTGAAAATAAAAGAATTTTATTATCATAGCCATCCTGTAAAAATTTTCGGTGTTGAGGTAAAATTGAATCAATTTTCTCAAGAGGTACCGTATAAGTGATCATTACTAAAAAGTGTTTCATAGTTCAATTAACTTTCTTTTCCCAAACTCCGGATCGATTGGAATAATTTTAGTTATAAAATATCCGTGAATCATTGTGATAAAAATCCAAACGAAAAAATGCTGGTAACCTAATACTTGTTGTCCCATCCGCTAAACATTCCGGGAATCATCATGCTAAGCGCCATTATGCCGATACAAATTACATAATTAGGTGGCTGTGCATAGGACATATTATTAATTGTGAAAATTTCCAATTCAAAATAAAAAAAAGTTAAAGTAGTTAAAATGATCTTGTTCCATAAAAGATAACCGATTACAAATTAAGCGCTATTTCAAACTTCTGGTTTGAAAATCTTATAAAAGTGTAATGCCGATTTACACGGAAAAAATTCCAGAATTATCTTATATTACTCTTCTTTAAAAGGCATTAGTTTATGATTGGTAAAGATTTACTAAAAAAGTATAATGATCCTAAAAATTTCTTTAACAGGGATTTAAGCTGGATTGAATTTAACCGCCGAGTTTTAGAAGAAGCGTTGAACCCGAATCTTCCTTTGCTTGAGAAAGTAAAATTTATTTCAATCTTTCATTCCAACCTTGATGAATTTTTTATGATAAGAGTCGCTGGTTTGAAAGAACAAATTGCTGCTAAGGTTATAGAACCATCTATTGACGGATTAACTCCGTTGGCGCAACTTCAGAAAATTGAAAAAATCCTTGAACCTATGCTTTATCAGGTTTCAAGACTTTGGCTAAACGAAGTTGTTCCGGAATTAAAAGAAAACAAGATTGTAGTTGCGAGATATTCCGAACTGACAGATAATGAAAAAGAAATTTTAAATGAGTACTTCAAAAAGCAAATTTATCCAGTGCTTACACCACTTGCATTCGATCCCGGTAGACCTTTCCCATACATTTCTAACTTAAGTTTAAGCCTCGCAATTCTTGTAAGAAAACCTAATGGAGAAAATCATTTTGCAAGAGTAAAAGTACCGAACATATTGCCTCATCTTATGCGTGTTGATAATATCTTCGAACCAAATAAAAAAGAGCAAACCAACGGGCAATTCAGCGCAAAATTTATTTGGCTTAGCGATTTGATTAAGGCAAATCTTTATCTACTTTTTCCGGGGATGGAAATTATCGAGGCTCACCGCTTTCGTATTATTAGAGATACCGATATTGAGCTTCAGGAAGATGAAGCTGATGATCTGCTTCGCGTTATAGAAGAAAATATTAGGCAACGAAGATTCGGGACTGTAGTCAGATTAGAAGTCGCCAACCAAATGCCGGAATTTATTATAGAAACATTGGTGGAAAACCTGCAGATAAAAAGAGAAGACGTTCATGTCTTTGATGGCCCACTTGGACTTAGTGATATTATTACTCTTTATGATCTTCCTCTTCATCATCTTAAGTCAAAACCGTTTTATCCCGTCATTCCCAAAATTTTTGATGACGAAGAAGATATTTTCTCTACGGTAAGACAAAAAGATATCTTGATTCATCATCCCTATCATTCATTTTCTCCGGTGATTGATTTCATTAAACAAGCGGCTAAGGACCCGGATGTTCTGGCTATTAAACAAACATTATATCGTGTCGGTACCGATTCTCCAATTATTAAATATTTAATTGAAGCCGCCGAACGTAATAAACAAGTTGCTGTCTTGGTGGAGCTTAAAGCACGGTTTGATGAAGAGAATAATATCTTTTGGGCAAGGGAACTTGAAAAAGTTGGCGTTCATGTTGTATATGGTTTGGTGGGATTAAAAACTCATGCAAAGATGACTCTCGTCGTTAGAAAAGAATCTGAGGGAGTAAAAAAGTATGTTCACTTATCAACCGGAAATTATAACTCGACTACGACAAAGCTTTATACAGATTTAGGATTATTTACCTGCAACGATGAAATTTGTTCTGATGTTTCTGATATTTTTAATTACCTTACCGGCTACTCAAAGCAGACTGATTTTAGAAAACTTATTGTTGCGCCCATCAACATGAGGGAACAAATAATTTCTCTAATCTTGCGCGAAACCGAAAATATTAAATCAGGCGGTGAAGGAAAAATTATTCTTAAGATGAATGCACTGGTTGATCCGATGATAATAAGTGCATTATATGAGGCTTCAAATAACGGCGTTAAAATTAACCTGATTATCAGAGGCATTTGCTGCCTTGTCCCCGGTGTCGATGGGTTGAGCGAAAATATATCGGTTATCAGCATTGTGGGGCGATATTTAGAACATAGCAGGGTATTTTATTTCTACAATAACGGCAGCGAAGAACTTTATTTAAGCAGCGCCGATATGATGCAAAGGAATTTAGATCGCAGAGTAGAAATTGCATTTCCAATAGAAGATCCTAAGCTACGTGAAGAAATACAAAATACCTTACTTAAATATTCGTTAAAGGATAATGAAAAAGCAAGAGAACTTCATTCCGATCTTACATACACATATAGGGAATTTAAAGGCAATCCCAAAAAAATCGATTCACAGGAATTGCTAATGAATCATGTAATAAAAACTTGTGGTAAATTCTCAAAGCCGAAAATTTAATTGTTTGTTTTGATTAATAACTTTTTAAAATTATTTTTACGTCATCTTTTTTCATAACTAAAAGGAAAAACAATGCCTGATTCAGATGAACCTGGCGCTAACAATAACTTAATATTTTTATTTAACCTTCCTTAGAATCGCCTTCTTAATTTTATCATTGGCTCTTTCTAAGGCAAAAACTTTCAGGTGCCGATGATAAAATTAAATTTCTTTCATAATATCGATTTAGTTGCATATACGAGCAATCTTTTTTGTTCGATCCCGATCCCAGTTAAAATTTATAGAGGAGGATGGTAATGTCTCGTTCAATTTTTTC
>JAJYCM010000118.1 GCA_021778375.1 Bacteroidota bacterium | reverse complement strand
CTTTTGTAAAGACTGCAAGTTTTGTATCGTTACCTTCGCAATATGTAAAGATTATCACATTCATTATGCTGATAAAATTTGCTGAATTACTGTTTTATTATTTGCATAAGAAATTGCATTCTCTAATGAAATTCTTTTACTTAAATATAATCTCTTTAAATCCTGCTCCATAGTAATCATTCCGGAAGTAGAACCTTGATTGATCATCATGTATATTTCACTTGTATTATTATTCTTTATAGCTGCTTTAACGCTGGGCGTAACTATTAATACTTCTTTAGCCAGCACTCTTTTCCCATCTAAACTAGGTACTAATTTCTGCGAGACAATAGCTACCAGTACATCGGCAAGTCTATTTCTTATTCTCTCTTGTTCATTTGGGTGAACCTCTGCAACTATTCTGTCAATCGATTCAACCGCACTTGATGTATGCAGGGTTGAGAATACTTTGTGCCCGGTATCTGTAACTTCCAAAGCAGCTATTATAGTATCCGGATCTCTCATTTCACCTATTACAATTATATCCGGGTCCTGTCTTAGCGCTTGAGTTACGCCGTCCTTAAATGATAAAACATCACGCCCGACTTCCCGGTGCCTTATTAATGCAGTATTTGACTGATGGACAAACTCAACAGGCGCGGCAATAATTACTATGTGTGCGGGATCAGTTCGATTATGGGCGTCTATTATTGCATCGAGTGTGCTTGACTTTCCTGAGCCTGTAATTCCTGTAACTAATGTTAGCCCAAATTTTATATATGAGTGACTTAATGATTTTAATACATTAGGATGAAATCCGTATGAATCAATTGATCTGACAGAAAGGTTTATCGAACGCATATTTAATGCGAGAGTATCGAGGTCGAAATATGCATTCGCCCTGAATCTGACATAGGTGTTTTTTCTTTCGTAATGATATGTATAACTGAAGTCTAAACTCTTAGTAAGAGATAAATACTTACGTTGGTTGGCATTCAACAAATTAATAATCATAATTGCTGATTCATCGGTCGAAAATTGAGGGTACTCCTTGACCCTTTCTTTGTTACCGAATATTCTTAGCCACACGTAACTATTGTTTCCATGCCCGCCAATTTCAATATCCGATGCGTCTCTTTCGATCATTCCCGTTAGAAATTTATTGAAGAGCGCTCGTAAAGCCAGGCTTTCATTGGAATTCAGCTTTTCAATATTCTCAAGCAGGTAGCCTACCCTATCCTGCCCCAAATATGTTGCTGGAATTGTGCTTGCAAAATTACTTAAAATAGTTTTTGTATCTGCTACAGGCACTTATAATATTCCATTTGTTAAACAATCCAAATTATGATGAATAAACAATAAAGACAATAGGTTACATACTGATTTATCAAAGAATCCATTATATATTTTTTGTAAGGTTCCATAATTTAAGGCTTAAGCCTACAAATTACTCTTCCGAAGTAGAAGCTAATACCTCTTCAATTGATGTTAATCCAAGTTTTACTTTTTCAAGCCCTGCTTCTCTTAGATTGTGCGATCCGTCCTTCTTTGCCTGTATACGAATTTTTTCTTCGTCTACGTCGTCTCCGGATTTTACGATTGTCTGCCTAATTTCCTTTGTAAAATATAAAGCTTCGTGTATAGCAATTCTTCCTTTATAACCAGAACCGTTGCATCTTTCACATCCCTTCGCCTCATATATTTTGTAGTCTCTCCACTCTGCAATATCTAAACCCGCAGCACTCATTAATGCTTCATCAAAATTAGTTACTTTCTTTTTGCAGTCCGGACATAGACGTCTAACTAATCTCTGCGCTACTATTAAATTAATTGCATATGCAATTAGAAATGGCTCGATGCCCATTTTATATAATCTTGATACTGCGCTTGGAGCATCGTTTGTGTGAAGCGTTGAAAATGTCAAGTGTCCTGTATTTGCAAGTTTTATCGCTATATCTGCAGTTTCCTTATCTCTCATTTCACCGACTAATACAATATCGGGATCGTGTCTTAAAATTGACCTGATGGCTTGTTCGAAGTTCATTCTATAGCCGATCTTTAGTTGCCGTGCTCCTTCAATAACATATTCAACAGGGTCTTCAACCGTTAAAACATTTACCGTAGGGTCAATTACCTGATAAAGTGCCGCAACAAGCGTTGTACTTTTCCCGCTTCCTGTAGGTCCAGTCAGAATAACCATTCCCTGGGGCTGGTTTATTGCCTTAGTAAATACTGTCTTTGCATATCCCATTAATCCGAGTTTTTCTAAGTCTCTGATAACTTTCCTGTCATCAAGAATTCTTATTACAACACTTTCAAATTTATTCTTAAGCTCTGTGCCTACTGTAGGAAGTACCGAAACTCTAAACCTAATCACATGACCGTCTATATCTCTTTGAATAAAACCATCCTGTGCTCTTTCTCTTTCAAATCTATCCATTCCTTTTGAGCGGTCCTTCACTACAGCAATTACGGCTTCCGGTAATGTATTTTCCTGAACATGCCATAGCTGGAGGTTTCCATCAATTCGAATTAAAATGTCGGTTTTATTCCCCGATTTTGGAACAAAGTGAATATCGCTGGCGCCTCTTCTTACTCCCTCCACCAGGGCTCCTTCTACAAGGTTTATTAAAGCGCTTTTGTTTATCTCTGCGTCGAGAGCTTCTTCATCAAGTGATGTATCGTCCTTTTCAATTTGAATTTCGGTGTTGGCTTCTTCCATCATTTTGAGATACACGTTTTCAGGCGGAAGAATTGTATTGATTATTCTTTCATAATCTTTTTTTCTTATATAAATGACTTCATATTTTTTTGCATTTAATCCAAATGCAATTCTCGGAATATTTCTTTCGGTAGGGTCAATAGCAGCAAGAATTAGCTTATCCTTGATTCTATCGTCGAACATAAACGGAATGATCTTATGCTGCAGCATTTGAGACTTTAACTGTTCGCCTGCCCCATTTATCATTAGTTTTATCGAGTCAAGCTTCTGCTGCGGAATTTCATCGGGTCGAACGTCAAGTTCCCTAAATGCATATAAAATTGCAACTTCTCTAAATATTGTATCATGATCGTAGCCAAAATCCTGGACTAAAATTTGCGCTAGATTCCTTTTAATTTTGCTTTTGTCATTAGCTTTTGCATTCAATGCTTTTTCAAGCATAGAAGAATCAATAATTCCCTTCTTAAAAAGGAGATATCCGATCTTATCCGTCATTTCGAGATTAGTGTCAATCATACTATATTATTCTCAATAATATTTTTGTTTTGAAAGTCATAATATACTCCAGACACTTCAAACCTACTATCTTCCGTCTTCCATCTACCATCCACACTTGCCACTCCCGGTGCATTAGGATGTATTGTAGCGGTTTCAGCAGATATTAATGTAAGAAGTATCATTACAATCATAATTATCATTGCAATAAAAACCTGAATTAATTCAATAAGATTTTTAAGCTTATAAACAGTCTCGGTTTCATAATAATTTGCAAGTTGCAGCGCTGTAGTTTTAATAGTGCCTGTTTCCTCACCGGAGTGAAATCTTGAAAGTGCCGTTTCTGTAAAAACTCCGCTTGCTTCAAATGAGTCCGTGAGTCCTTTACCTTGCTTAATCATTAATGGAATTGCAACGTTTTTTATTCTGTCTTCAAAATATCTATTGCCGGTAGCTTCCGAAGCTATTCTTACGGGCTCAATACTTTCTGCCGAACCGCTGTAAAGAGTATAAAACACTCTGCAATATACTTCAATGATAGTTTTATGCACTAAGGGACCGAGTATAGGAATCCTAAGCATTATCCTATCAAGAATATATTTTCCGCGCTTTGTCTTCGCGAATCTCCAAAAGACAATTAAAGGGACAGTAAGAACTAGTATTACAAGTAGTGCGTTATTTGTTAAAAAACTATTTATTTTAAGTGTAAATGCAGTCATCGGGGGAAGCGGAATTTTGAATTGTACAAATAGTTTTGCAGTCTGAGGGAAAATATAATCGACGTAAAATAGCACCGCGATTAAAAGGACAAACATCGTAATCGCTGGAGTAATTAAAGCACTTCTCAAATTCTTTTTAAATTCCTGCCGGCGTTCTAAGAACTTAGCTGTGGCTTTATAAATTTCTGTCATGTTGCCGCTTTTGGAAGCAAGTCCTAACATATAAGAAGTAAATTTTCCGAAGACTGATTGATACTTAAGAAAAGTTGCTTCGCTATCTGCGCCTTTTTTCAAATCATTGTTAATTTCTTTTAGAGTCTCGCGCAGGGTTTTATTTTGAGTATCGTTTATAAGAAGTGTTAAAATTTCACTATACGGAAGTTTCTGATCAAGGAGCTCTGCACTAATTTTGACAAAAGAAACAATCTCAGGAGTTGGAGGTGCAAAGTTAAAGTCAAATAGTTTCTTGTTAACTGAAAGGACTCTATAGCCGAGTCTTGCAAAAGCCTCTTCCACTTCCATTTTTGTATAAGCTTTTTGTTCTCCTTTAACAGGCTTTTCGTTCCCTCTTTTTACTCTATAAATAAAAGATGATTTTCTCTGAATGACTTTTAATTTAAGTTGATTCTTTTCGGCAAGTTGATGGATCTTCTTTTTCCCCTCAGCAGGAGAGCTAGCGGAAAGGGTACCGCTGATTACCTGTCCGTTTAATTTTTCCGCTGTAAACTTAAATTCAGTCATATATCCGTATATTATTATCTACTTACTATTGAAGTTCTCATTTAGATTTAAATAATTATTTCAACCTACATGTAAATATATCTCTTTATACAATAACATAATTATTTTAATAATAAAATAGCCTATTTAATAAAAATTAGAAAGGCTAGTAACATTACTTTACTAGCCTTATAACTAAAACAAATATTTTTCTGAAAATGTTTTAATGTACGACCACAACAGAATCTGTTGCGCCGGAATTCGGTGCATAAACTGTCATATCTACTGTTACATTATCTGATGAATTAACTTTTGCTGTACCTACACCTTCAAATTGAATAGAAGTGGCGGATCCAGCTGTTTTAATTGTATAGGTTCCGTTTGCGTTTGACGAAAAGCCAGTTGGCAAAGTGAATCCGGTAAATTGATTTCCGCCGCCACCCATTGCTGACGGCCTGATATAATATTGATGTGCAAATGCAGCTAGGTTATTTAAGTCTGCAATTACAGCATCTCTATTTGATGATACAGCATTTGCATTAAATAAGTTAATTCCCACAACGATAGCGATACCAACTATGATAACGCCGAGAACGATTAAAAGTAGTTGTTGTTGACCCATGATAGATTTCCTTAAGTTTGTTGATAATGTTAATTAGAATTTCATTTATACTGTATTATCTAATGTTATATTTACTTATAAATAAATTATTAACAGCATTTAGCTGAAGTTTTACATTAGTTAATTACTAAAAACTGTGCCATATTTCAAGTTGTAAAATACTTCAAATAAACATTAAGAACAACTTGAAATTCCATTTACGTAATATTTACCGGTAATATTTACCATTGACAGTAAATATTACCGATTTGTTAATCTTTCATAAATTTTATAGTAAGAACTTTCAGGGAAAACACTATAGAAATTCTGTACCAAAATATTTTGCTTCGCTTTTTCACGAATATCGGCATTGAAGACACAAATTCTCTCATTAAGAGGTAAAATTTACCGGTATATTTTACTTTAGCAAATGGACTATTTTGCCTAAAGCAGAAAACATTACTGGATCATTCCAAAACTTCAGCATAACAGATATTGATGCAATTTCCATTGCCTGGAAAAATGACTCCTTCTTTATTTACACTCGCAGGATAGTAAATTCCTAAATTATACCTCTCCAATTACCTATAATTTTTATATCTTTAATAATTAAATGCAAAGATTTAATAATAGACATACAAAGCATTATTACAAAAGAAATTTAATAGCTAAGATTTATTCTTAATAATTCCAACTTGACAAATAGGGCAGAAAATGAAAAAGAAACTTGCGCAGATTTTTATAATTCTAATTTCAGTTATTGGCATATCAATGACCGGCTGCAATAAAAGTGGAAACAATCCAACCCAAGCAAATATAAACGGCAGTATTCAAGGAAAGGTAACGAGTTCCGTTGATGGCTCTGCAATTAGCGGTGCAACAATTCAAACAAACCCTGCCACAAGCATAGTACTAAGCGACGCTTCAGGTAATTTCTCTATTACCGGGATCCCTTCGGGCGCCTATAATGTGGAAACTTATAAAATAGGCTTCCTGAATAATTCTATAAATGTAACTATAAGTTCAGGTAAAACATCAACAGTGACTATCCCATTATCTGAGCCAGTGACAACACCAACAGCAGTTACATTATCATCCCCCGGAAATGATTCAACGAATGTAACCATGCCTCCGACATTAACATGGAACCCAAGCAGCGGTGCTTCTAGTTATACTCTCCAGGTATCTATAAGCTCGACCTTTGATTCTCTTGTATATAACAGGAGCGGACTTACGGGAACAAGTTATCAAATAAACGGTTTAAATTTGTCTTCCACTTATTACTGGCGCGTTAATGCAACTAATAATTTTGGCACTACTGATTGGTCATCACCCGTCTGGTCATTTACTACATCCGATATTTACGGCAGCCCCTGCCCAGGAACTCCAGCTGTAACATATGCCGGCACTGTTTACAACACCGTTCAGATAGGCAGTCAATGCTGGCTAAGAGAGAATCTTAATGTCGGATCTATGATAGTCAATATATCAAGCCAGTCAAATAATAATAACAATAATATAATTGAAAAATATTGCTATAATAATAATCCCGCTAACTGCGATAATTACGGCGGCTTATATCAATGGGATGAAGCAATGGAATATTCAACTGCCGAAAAAACACAGGGTATCTGCCCAAACGGCTGGCATATTCCGAGCTTAGCTGAGATTTCTACACTTAGATCCGCAATTCATAATAACGGAAATGCTTTGAAAGATGTTACACAGGGAAGCGGAATTGGAACAGGCACTAACTCAAGCGGATTTTCTGCATTACTTGCAGGATACGGCAATACTAAATCCTCTACTAGCAGCGGCTTCAGCAGCCTTGGCGACAATACAAGCTTCTGGGGCTCCACACAGTATGATGCTACAACTGCTCTTGGGCTATACCTGACAAGTTACGATGGGAGCATTGCATTAGGTTATTACGGTAAGTCAAGTGCGTTTAGCGTTCGCTGTATAAAGAACTAATTGTATTGGTAAAGCTTAATTTTTATTTTTCAAAGAGATTTTAAATGAAGTATCTATCTGCTGCAATAATATTCTTTATATTAAATACCACTTATGCGCAGACTATTAAACTCACCGTTAATAACCTGCCGAACGGTAATGCTTATATCTATTCACTCCAAGGCGAGAAAACTGATCTGATAGACTCCGTAATATCTTTTAAAGACGGCAACATTATTTATCGCTTTCAACCGAATAAATACCATAGCGGATTTTATCGTATAACGTTTGGTCAAAACAGATGGATAGATTTTATTTACGATAGCAAGAATATTGAAATAAAAACCAATGCAAATGATATACTTGATAGCATTAAGGTAATTACTTCTGAGAGCAACCGGTTATATTATTCGTTTATAAAACTTAACAAATTATTTAAGACAAAAACTGAATTGCTCCAAATAGTTCTTGCACGTTACCCTAAAAAAACTAATTATTATGAGACCACTAAAAATGAACTAAAAAGAGTACAGCTTGCCTATTCAGACTTTGTAAACAAAACTTCGCAGTCAGCTCCCGATTCATTTGTTGCAAAATATATCAAGTCCTCTCAGTTACCGTTATTTGATGAAAGCTTGTCTCCGGCTAAACAATTGGAATTCTTAAAGTCACACGACTTAGACAATGTTGATTTCAGAGACGGAGAATTAATTTATTCGGACGTATTTACCAGTAAAACCAT
>JAJYCM010000117.1 GCA_021778375.1 Bacteroidota bacterium | reverse complement strand
TTCAATAGATTGCGGCTTTGACTCATTTCTGTTCTGGTTATTAAAATAACCAGCATTATTCCTTGGTCTAATATTTTGAGGCGTCTGTCGATCAACATTATTCTTATTGGGATTAGAATAATTATATTGTCTATTATTAAGCGGTCTATTATTACTGTTTTCCTGAATTCTATTATTATTCCAGCTATTTACTCTATCATTTTGATTGAAATTTGAACCATTGCGATTCTCAATACTTGGATTTCTGTTAATTTGATTTCGATTACCGACCGCCATTCTTGACACATCAAGAGAAGTTGCTCTATTTGTTTTTTGAATCCGAAAATTTCTACCTGTGCTTCTATCAATTTGATCCTTTTGCAAAATCAAAGCTCTGACTATAGAGTTTGAGTTTCTTCCGGTTACTAAATTACGAGGATTAGAAACACCTTGAATCCTACTTTCAACTATTCTTTCGCCGCTTCTTTGTCTAACATAATCGACGTCAACTCCGCGATTGATTACCCTGCCATCTGAAAAACCATAATTGGTTCTATATTTAGTAGCCGAATAAATTCTATACTTAAAATTATTATCAAGATAATAATTATAAACATGTGGGTTACACATATACCTGTAACTAACGAAAGAATAATATTGATAAGGCATATAATAGGAAGCCGTAAATCTAATTCCGAAATCAACTGAAAAAGATGCATAAGGAGGAAGCGGCGCCCAACCGATATAATCGTTATCGTATCTCCATTCAACCCAAGCGGGTGCCCACTGATAATCAGGGACCCAAATCCAACCATAAGTTTCATCATTATACCATCTGCCATAATGATAAACAATATTACCGAAAGGTTCGTCAGAATCCCAATACCAGCCATCGTTTGTCCAAACCCAATGACCATAATGATAAGGAGACCATCCATAACCTACATTTTCCGGGTGCCATACATTTACTCCGCCGTTTATCTGAATCCAGCTTCCGTATGGAGAAAGAGAAGAGTAAAAAAATCCGAACTCTCCGCCGGATAAAAAACCGGCATCAGCTTTTAGTTGAGTTGATAATCCAATTATTATAAAAATCGACGCAATTACTAACTTTTTCATTTCATACCTCATTGAATGACTGAATTAGAATACTCAACAGTTGTGCCATCAAAAACAATTGATTTTAAATGAATTTTGAGGAATAAGAAAGATATTTTGTATAATAAAATGAACAATCTGAACCGAAATATAGACACGTCTCTCGGAGGAAAATGGACATTATCTTTTTATTCGGCGATCCTTCCAGATATAGTTACCGAAGGTACCGGCTATACCAGCAATAATTATATAAGGGATCTGAAATAATTCTGCTAATGGTAGGTATCTTAATACATTTTTTGAGAAGATAAAATTCAATCCCTTTTTGAGGATAAGATATTCAAAAGTTATTTTGATTAGAAAACTAATAATGAAGGAAACAAGAAAAATTGGCGATAGAAAGACGGAGAGAGATATTTGTGCGATTAGACCAAGGTAAAACAGAAAAATTAAAATCAATTTAATTATTAAAATTTTGTCTGCATAAAATAGACCTTTACTCGCCCATCGTTTTCGCTGATGATAAAATTTTTGAAGTGAATCATTTCCTTTTGTTAAAACAATTGCTTCCCGGTTCCAACAAAATTTAATCCTGTATTTGCCGCTTGACCAAATTTTTTGCATTAATAACTCATCGTCACCGGAAGAAAGATTTAGTTGGTCATTAAATCCATTTACCGTTTCATAGGCATTCTTTCTATAGGCGATATTAGCAGCATTGCAAATTACAGGCTTGTTTATTCCAATCAAACCCGCGCCGGTTAAAACCAATCCGGAGAATTCAAGCTTCTGCAATTTTTCAAAGATAGTTTTCTCTTCAATAAATTCTACCGGTCCGGATACAAAACCTGTTTCGTTATCAAAACAAGAGACCATTTGTTGTAACCACTCTTTATTGTGAACACAATCGGAATCGGTAGTAATGATAATACTGCCGGTTGAATTAGAAATGCCGAATCTTATTGCTCTTTTTTTATGGGCATAAGTCGAAAAATCATCAGGAACTGAAATTACTTTAATGTTTGAAGACTTTTGGGCTGATAATATTTTTTGAAGCGAATCATCATCAGAAGAATCATTAACATAAATGACTTCATATTTTCCTTTTGGATAATTTTGATTTTCCAGGCTTCTCAAACTTCCAAGAATATTTTCAGATTCATTTCTAAAAGGTATAATTATGGAAATAAATTCTTCTGGGATTGATATGCCTTTTGCCGAAGTTAATTTATCCAGACCGGATAATATTTCTGACAAAAAAAACGAATAGTACGTTAAAAGGAAAAGGAATATTAATAACAATAATATGTTAAGCATTGTTTTTTTTGATTAGCAAAATCAAACCTATTAAAGCTGGCAGTAAAACATTTATGCCGAATAAAGAGATTCCAGAGTCGAAACCGACAGAGCTCGTTTGCCCCATTTTGGTTAAAAAAAATATAGAAGCCCCCTCCCTAACACCCAAATCGCCAAATGAAATTTGCGGGATGATTGCCTTAGCAAACATTACCATATTTCCAGCCCAGATAAAATTGACGAAACTTCCGTGCTGTGAAAATCCGACTACAAGGACAGCAAATTGAATGACGAAACAAGAATAAAAAAGAAAAGAAATCAAAGATATTTTAGTCAAAAACTTTCCATCTAATTCTTTTAGGAGAAGAACCTCCGAATAAAATTTATGAAATCTTTTAGAGTTTCTCATCCGGTTGGTCAAAAAGTTGTGCCATAGTTTTGGATTTATTATTAGCATAATTAGGAAATACGACAAAACGAATATTAATACGAATAATGAGAAAATTATATAAGAGTTTACATGATAATAATTTTTAAGAAATAATATACTGCCAATTGAACCAAAAAAGGCTATCGTGATAAGAAGAAAAAATTTATCGACAAGGGTTGCAACCGTAACTTGAATCATTGGTTTGTCTTTAAATTCCAGGGCCCGCCCAAAATATTCACCTATTCGGGCTGGGGTAAAGGGACCTGCAGCAAATCCATAGAATAAAGAATAGAATATCTTTTTCCTGTTAGATTCTTTAAGAATTGCATTACAAGTAAGTTCCCATTTGAAATATTGAAGTGAAATATTTACAAGGGTAAGAAGTATTGCTAGAATTATAAATCTATAATCTGCTCTCTCGAATGCCGTAGCAATCTCCTTTAGGTTAACATGATAAACCATATATGAAATTAAACCGATTGCAATCAGCAATTTGACAATTACAAGGAAAGTTGACTTTTTAAACCTTTGATTATCATAAATATTTTTAACAGAATTTATTATTGAGTCCATTGACAAATAATTTCAATTGTGATCTAAATAAAATCAAACATAAAGCCGAGGCCAATACGGGACACCCTTTTTGTAAAATATTGGCTAAAAACATCACCTCCATTATAATAAGAAAAATAAAACACTATTCCTTTATTATTCCAACCCCCAAATTTAATACCTGCCATATAGTTTTGGTTGACCACATATTCCGGAATTCCTTTAACGTCTAAATTGATAGCGACAAAAAGATTCTCATCCCTGTTAAATATCTTCCCCAAAAGATTTTTATACGATAATTCAAAACCTGCCTTGTATAAATATTTCTTCAAAGACTTATACCCGGTATTTTTGCCAGTAGACATTGTGAAACCGCCATAATATCTAAGATCTCCAAATGGGAAAACATTTTCTTCGGCTAAAAGAATATCGGCATAATTATTCCCGTATGCAGTAGGTAGTTGGTTATTAAGCCAACTTTCCGTTTCGCTATTCCAGTGACCGTCAACCAAATGACCACTGCTGTGGAGATAACGAAATCTTGTGACAAATCTTCCTCCGGGATGTTTTTTAGAATAGACAATATTACCGCCAAAGAATCCATCAATGGCATCTATTTGTAGTCTATATTGGAGGTAAGAAGTAACAAGAGCATAAGCCATAAAGTCAGCGCCTATAGTTATCCGGCTTAACGATTTAGGAAAATCAAAAGCAAAGACATCTACGGAATTCCCGATATCGACCTTCATATTTTTGTCACCTGTGTAATACAACAAACCCATTCTTGGTTCATCTATACCAGCTTTTAGCGGCATAAAGTTTAATCCTGCCGGCAAAAATATAAAATGGTAATTAGTTGAATCTTTAGTTTGGGCAATGTTCACCTGGCAAAGTAGAAAAAAAATAAATAAAGTAATTTTTCTTTTCATTGTTAATTAAGATTGTTGCGGAATTTAGTCAAGTTAAAATAATTAATATTTAATTTTATAATATACGAAATAGATTTCTTTTCCAGGTATCAATAATCCGTGTTATTTCGGGTATTGATGCGGAATCTTATAACTCTTCCCTGTCTCGCCATTGAAAAAATTGAAGGGGGCGGAAGAATATGTGATAAGAATTACTAATAATTATACATTCAAATATCCATTTTTAACTACATTTGCATTTGTTATCAAAAAAACTTTTACTTAGTTTGTTAAAAAGAATATAAAATTTTGGAGAAATAATGTTTATTAACTTTGGTGATATTCCCGGAAGCCAAAACCTATTTTTAGACTATCTTTATGAATTTGAGAACGTTAAAGATTTTTACCAGACCAACTTTCACAACAAAGATGAATATTTAACAAAATTCAAAAATATATCTGATCAACAGAAAGATTTTAAAATCGATTTGCCTAACATCCTGACAGGACAATACAAAGGACTAAATCCTTCGGCAAAAACGCAAAAAAACATCTCGTTGCTTTCTGATAAAAAAACTTTAACTATTGTTACCGGACAGCAATTAGGAATTTTAGGCGGACCTCTTTATACTTTCTATAAAATAATCACAGCCATAAAACTAAGTAATTTTCTTTCGGATCGTTATGATGATTTCCATTTTGTTCCTGTATTTTGGCTTGAAGGAGATGATCATGACATTGAAGAAGTAAGATCGATAAGCTTGGTAAATGATGCAAATGAAATTAAAAAGATTTCTTATAATTTAGGGATAGAAGGAATAGCAGAAGACGAAAATAATGGTAGTGTGGGAAACCAAATTTTCAAGGATACAATTAATACTTTTTTAGAAGAGCTTACCGGGAATCTCCGGAATACAGAATTTACCCAACCTTTGTTAGGGAGACTAAAGACATTTTACTCTACCGGGAAGTCTTTCAAACAATCCTTTAAAGAATTAATGTTTTGGCTTTTTGATAAATACGGGCTAATACTTTTTGATCCTCAAGATATAAAAATAAAAAATCTATTAAAACCAATTTTCAAAAAAGAAATTACGGACTTCCGCCAGCACGCTGAGAAAATAGTAAATATTAGCGCCAAACTTGAAGAAACTTTTCATGCTCAGGTAAAGGTGCAGGCGGTAAATTTATTTTACAGTAATGAGGACGGCAGATATTTGATAGAACCGGTTGAGAATGATTTCCGATTGAAGAGAAAAAGGAAAAAATTCACTTATGATGAATTATCTGAAACGATAGAAAAAGAGCCTGAAAATTTCAGCCCTAACGTATTGCTTCGCCCCATTTGTCAGGATTACATTTTATCGACTGCTTTTTACGTCGGTGGACCAAGTGAGATAGCTTATTTTGCACAAGTAATGCCGCTTTATGAATTTTTCAATGTGGAAGCACCGTTCATTTATCCTCGTTCTTCAGTTACAATTATTGAAAAAAACATTACCTCGCTTTTGGAAAAATATGTTTTGAATATCCAGGATGTCTTTCGCAACCCGGATGAACTTAAGCAAAAAGTAATCAACTCAATCTCTGAAACAACACTTGATGATATTTTTACAGAGACATCTAATACAATAGAAACAGCATTTGATCACTTGAAAGAGAAACTATTTGACTTTGACAAAACTCTGAGCGATGCAAGTTCAAAATACAAACAAAAGGTATCTCAGTATTTGAACGAATTCAAATTAAAATCGATTGAAGCCCAAAAGAGAAAACATGAAACTACATTGCGGCAAATAGATAAAATAATAAATATTACCTATCCTAACTCAACTTTGCAGGAAAGAGAGATAAATTTTATATACTTCATGAATAAATACGGTGAAGGATTCTTGGACCAAATTTTCGATGAATTAGCAATAAATAAATTTGAACACCAGATAATTATTTTGTAATTACAAGCTGTACTTTCTGAATTAGATATATGAAGTTAAATACTTCTTTTTCGAGAGATATTAAATATTTTCGAAAACAAGATTAATTGATTATGCTTTTTAACTGAGTCAAAAAATTTGGGTTTGAAATATTTACGCAGTTAAAATTGTCTACCTTGCCTCCTCCTTTTAGAAGCAGTGACAAAATCCCAAAAGCCATCGCAATCCGGTGATCTCCAAAACTTTCAAAAGCAGGATAGAAATTTGAAATTGAGCCTGAGCAAGAAAAACCGTCTTCATATTCTTCAACGAATAATCCGAGATTTGTCAGATTGTGGCAAATAGATTTTATCCTATCAGTTTCCTTGCCTCTTAACTCGGAAGCATTTTTAATTTCGAACTTTCCATCAGCAAATATTCCGGCAATTGACAGAATGGGGATTTCATCAATGATATTGGGAATTATTTTTTGATCGATTACAATATTTTTTAGCTCACTACTGCTTGCAATTATATCACCGTAATCTTCCCCAGAGCTTTGTTTTATATTATCTATTTCAATTTTACCTCCCATTGCTATCAAAACTTTAAGGATTCCAGTCCTCGTCTCATTAAGAGAAACATTTTTCACTTTCAGTTGAGAGTTTTTTGAAAGTAACGTCAGGACAATAAAAAAAGCAGAGGTTGATATATCTGAGGGTATGAAATAATCATTTGACTCTGGATAATTTTCTTTAGAAACGAAGACAGTTTTACCTGTAGAAATAATTTTTGATTTAAGACCAAGCATTCTTTCGGTATGATCTCTTGAAGGAATTTTTTCAGTTATGGAAGTAATACCATTGCAGTGCAGACCTGCCAGAATTATTGCGCTTTTAACTTGCGCGCTTGCAACCGGCATTTCATAATTAATTGATCGGATTTCTGTAACAGGAAATATTTCAATTGGTAATGTAAAATTGGCAGAACCTTGAATTTTTCCTCCCATTAATGAAAGCGGCTCGATAATTCTTTTCATTGGGCGTTTTGATAGCGACTCATCGCCAATAATCTTTGATTTGAAATTTTGAGCAACAAGAATTCCACTTATTAATCTTGTTGTAGTTCCGGAATTTCCTGCGTCAAGATCATGTGAGGACTTGCGCAATCCCATATAGCCATTTCCGATAATTTCAGTAAAATTACTTTTTTTTTTTATCTTGATACCTAAAGATTCAAAACACTTCTTAGTGGAATTTACGTCTTCTCCGTTAGATAGATTATAGATACGGGACTTCCCTTTTGCAAGAGAAGCAAACATCACCGCTCTGTGGGAAATTGATTTATCACCAGGTAATTCAAGTGTGCCTTCGATTTTATTTATGGGATTAAATTCTTGAGTCATTTAATTACTTTGTTTATTTTTTACACCACGATTCAATTAAATTGTTAAGTTCTTCCATGTTGTACTCACTCTTTTGATAAAGATTTTTTTTGCTTCTTTGCCTCACCGCTTCGTAAAGGATAACAGCTGCGGCAACCGAAACGTTTAGACTTTGTACCATACCGTACATTGGTATTAAAAATTTTTCATCAGCCAAATTAGCTGCCTCTTCCGAAACACCACGATGTTCATTTCCCAAAACGATAGCAGATTTTCCAGTTAAATCAAGATCGTAGAAATTTTTTGAATCTTCGGAAAGTGATGAAGCATAAATTCTAAAACCGTCTTTATGAAGCTCGTCAAAGCAATCCTTTACACTTGTA
>JAJYCM010000116.1 GCA_021778375.1 Bacteroidota bacterium | reverse complement strand
GTTGAAAAAAAAAGGCTGGATGCGGTTTAACAGAAAATGAATTTAATTTAAATATTTCCGATAAGAAAAAATGACCGGCAAACGCTAATCCTAATCCAATAATAGCTATTGAGTATATAAAAATTTCCTCATTTCCCTTCTCGCGCTCCTGAAGATACAAAGTACAAACAATGGCACCCGCAAGTAAAAAGCCCATCCATGGAAATAATGGAAAATATGAGCCGTTAGTAGGATTAAAATAATCTGCAAGAAACAGAGGCAGAAATTTTGTGAAATCAATTTGCCAAAAAAGAGGAGAAATAAGAATTACAAAAAAGAAACTTAAAATTAGAAAAATATTATAATACTTGTCAGATTTGATAATTAATCTTGCTATAAATAAAAATAATAACCCCGCCGCAATACACTGAAGTACATCAACATTATACGCAGCTAACATCATCTGCTGGTTTGCACGTTCGTGTATGAGCCTAATTGAGAGAAAAGGAATATGAAGAGAATAACCGACTAAAAATACTAATAGAATTCTAGCAAGTTTCTTCCAAAATTTTCCTCCGAATTTCCTTAGCTCATCTAAATTTTTTTGCGAGGACAGAACGAAAGCGAAACCGGAGATAAAAAGAAATGCAGGTGCAACAAGCCCGTTTACAAAATTCAACTGATTGAACCAATCTGTCTTTTGTAAAGCAGGCTTAAGCAAAACATTAAAAGAATGAACTTCAAACATTACAAGAAGCGCCCAACCACGTAGAAGATCGACAAAAATAAATCTAACTTTTTCTTTCAAGATTTTTATGGTTTTGTTACTAAAACGAAATCAGTAAAACTAAAAATTTCATTGTTGAAAAAATAGAATATTTCTGAAGATTCTCAAACCGAATTTAAAAGATTCTTTTGCCTATTTATCAAGCAAATACAAAACTAGGCTATTTAACTTTATGGATTGAAAATTCTTATATCCGGCTTCCTCAGCCAGGCTTTTTAAAAACTCCGGCCTTAGTCTGTGAGCAAGTGGAGGTCCGAAATTTTCTTCTTTATAATCCCATTCTAAAATTGAAGTCCTAATTAGCGATACCCTGTAGGCTTCTTTTATTGCTTTCTGATAATTGTCGACTTCATGAAAGACAACTCCGAAAAAAGTCAAATCAAAAGAATTATCGTTAAATGGTAACGCTTCTGCAGGTGCTACTTGGATCGTAGAATCAGGGAGAAATTCTTTTGCTGCATCTACCATGCTTTGATTAGAATCAATGCCTGCAACTTTCAATTTCCTTTGATGAAATGCTTCTGCGAACAATCCGCTGCCTGTGCCGATGTCCAAAACAGAGTGAATTTTTTCTCCTTCAAGAGATAAACTGACGACTCTCTCGATTTCTAAACGTTCAACTCTTTCCGGCGCGCGAAGTCTGTCTGCGCCTTGATTAAATACCCTATCGTTAGTTGAAGAAGTAGAATGATGTTGTTCTGACGCGTGTGAATGTTTATCGTTCATAAATTTCATTAATCCTTTTATTACGTTAGAATCAAATAAATAAGAAAAGATTCTAGTTTAAAATACGTGCATCTCAAAGCGCACAAATAATGCAGATCGAGATGCAAAATACATTTAGCAATAATTTATCTGTCTTGTACTGTCCTCTGTAGCATCCAGTAAGGATAGGCTCGGGGAGGCTTGCTTAATTCATCAAGTCTACTCACCTCTTCCGGAGTCATTTCCCAGTCAGATGCCTTAATGTTTTCTGAAAGTTGTTCTTTTGTCTTCGCCCCGATTATTACAGACGATACTGCAGGCTTTCTTAATAAATAATTTATAGCAGACTGAACAATTGAAGCACTATGATTTTTTGCGATACGCTCAAGCTCGTCAATTATGTCAAATCCCTTTTCTTCATCAAACTGAAGAAATTGATTTTCCGGATCGGTGCGTCTTGCATCAGTTGGGCGTGGTTTCCCACGTCTATATTTGCCTGTTAAAAAGCCGCCTCCTAAAGGACTCCATGGGAGCACTCCTAATTTTTGATCTAAGCAAAGCGGTACCATTTCATTTTCTAAGTCTCGCGCAATTAAAGAATAAAATGCTTGAAGTGTAACGAACTTTTCCAAATTCTGCCTTTCGGAAATTGATAATGCTTTCATCAACTGCCAGCCGGTGTAGTTTGATACGCCTATGTAGCGGACTTTTCCCATACGAACTAAATCATCAAGTGCACGAAGTGTTTCTTCAAGAGGCGTATAAGGATCAAAGCTGTGAACTTGATAAAGGTCTATGTAATCCGTTCCTAATCGTTTTAAGCTTGCATTGCAATTTTCAATTATATGATGACGCGAAAGACCGACATCATTCGGACCAGCTCCGGTTCTGCCCCTAACTTTAGTGGCAAGAATAATTTCTTTTCGTCTTTCACCGAGTGCTTTTCCAAGCATCTCCTCGGATAATCCTTCTGAGTAAACATCTGCAGTATCAAAAAAATTTATTCCGCCGTCGAAGGCTAAGTTTACCAAACCAGTTGCTTCTTTTTGTTCAAGCTGCCCGATGCTCCTCCAATAGCCTTTTCCCCCGAATGTCATCGCTCCGAAACAAATTTCAGAGACTTTTACTCCGGTGTTTCCAAGATATCTTAGTTCCATATTTTCCCTCTAATAAATTTTTATAATTATTTAAAATAATCCGTCGATTGATAAATATCTTTCGCCGGTATCGTAATTGAAAGTCAGAATTGTTTTTCCTTCAGGAATTTCTTTTAACTTTTGGGCGACTGCCGCTAACGATGCACCTGAAGAAATTCCAATTAACAAGCCTTCTTCTTTTGCAGCACGTTGAGCATATTCAAAAGCTTCTTCCTTAGTTACTGAAATTGCTCCATCAAGTAATGCTGTATCGAGATTATTTGGAATAAAACCTGCCCCAAGTCCCTGTAATGGATGCGGTCCGGGTTTACCACCGGAAATAACCGCAGAAGTGGATGGTTCCACGGCATACACTTTAATGTTCGGAAATTTATTCTTCAAGACTCTTGCAACGCCGGTAATATGCCCACCCGTACCAACGCCGGTGATCAAATAATCTATTCCGTTAGGGAAATCTGCAACGATTTCCCTAGAAGTAAAATTTACATGAGCTTCAACATTTGCCGGATTATCAAACTGCTGAGGTATCCAAACCTTCGGATTGCTAGCAGCAATTTCTTTTGCTTTTTCAATTGCACCTTTCATACCAAATTCACGGGGAGTAAGTTCAAACTTTGCACCATAAGCAGACATTAATTTTCTTCTTTCAATTGACATCGAATCCGGCATGACTAGAATAATTTCGTACTCTTTTACAGCCGCAACCATAGCCAGTCCAATACCGGTATTGCCTGACGTCGGTTCAACAATAATACTGCCTTTTTTTAATATCCCTTTCTTTTCGGCATCTTCAACCATCGACAAAGCGATTCTATCTTTTATGCTTCCGCCCGGATTAGCTTTTTCAAGCTTAACCCAAACATTTTGTTTGTCTCCGTATAACTTATTAATTTTTATGTGAGGAGTATTGCCTATCGCTTCTAAAATATTATTGTATCTCATTCTTCATCCTTAGATTATAAATTCCATTGTATTAAAATAATTTTCATTTGATCTAACTTTTACTTCAATCTTACTATAAACGACTGAATTTGGCAGAACACTTTGCGTTAACCAAGCGTTGCCGCCGATTATACTGTTTTTACCAATAACAGTTTCTCCTCCGAGAATTACGGCTTGAGAATAAATTATAACGTCGTCTTCAATTGTTGGATGACGCTTAATATTTGCAAGTGACTTATCAACGCTCAAAGCACCGAGTGTAACGCCTTGATAAACTTTAACGTTTTTTCCGATCTTAGTAGTCTCACCGATTACAATGCCTGTTCCATGATCAATAAAAAATGGCGAATCAATTTCTGCTCCGGGGTGAATATCAATACCGGTTGATTGATGAGCATGTTCTGTTAAAATTCTTGGAATGATAGGAACTTTTATTTTGTATAATTCGTGTGCAAGCCTATAAATAAGTATTGCCATAAATCCCGGATAAGCTAAGATAACCTCATCCACGCTTTCGGCGGCTGGATCTCCTTGATAAATTGCTTCCGCATCTTCCCAAAGCATATCGTGAACAAAAGGAATTTTAGTTATAAATTGATTGGCTCTTTTTTCAAGATCTTCTTCGGAAATTTCAGTTGTTAGCTTCAATAGCGAAATGAGGTTTCGTTCAAGAAGTTGAAGCTTTGATACAACGTCTTCCTGGGAATAATAAATTTTATTAGAAAAATGCGGGAAGAGAAAATCCTTTAGCTCATTCAAGAAATCTATCGACTCAATTTTCATTGAAGCATTGCATGAATGAAGCTCTCTTTTCACTAAAAGCTTATTTGCAAACTCAAAATAAGGGGAATCCTTTTGAATTTTGTTTATCATATTATACTTACCAAATTATCGCAAAAACAATATAAAATAGTAAATGAAATTTATGAAAAAATTAGTCAAGCTATTATAGGCATTTAAACAGAAGTGCGCTGCGCCAACTTTCATTATTTATGAAAAAATTAAGTCAAGCCGATTGTCAGCAATTAAAATGAATGTTAAGATTAAAGATAAATTTAGAATCTTTCTTACTACGGCAAGAATTAAATCACTATCTTCTGTCCCTTTGTTTCGGGGAAAACCCAGACCCATGCACCTGTTAAAATTGCAAAAAGTGCAGCAAGAGAGATTCCTCCGCTCAGTCCATAATCGACTGCAATTGTAGCAATAATTACCGGAGTAAAAAATTGGATACCGCGAGCAAGATTAAATGCAGAACCCATTGCGGTATTACGAATTTTTGTGGGAAATAATTCTGTAAATAATGGTCCATATCCGCTAAACATTCCCGTGCCTAATCCGACAAGAAACATAAAACTTAAAATAAGCGGCGGATATTTTATAACTAGATCCCATAAAAGTGTAATCATTATTAAACCGATAGCCATAATTACTGAATAAACCGAATACGCAGGTCTCCGTCCGAATCTATCAGCAAAAAAACCAAATGTAAAATATCCTAGCAGTCCGCCGGCTTGTGTTATCAGCATCCATTCAGCAGATTTAACCATTGTGAATTGACGCTGTTGGTGTAAATATGCCGGAAGCCAGGTATAAGTAAACCAATAAGCAGACATATCAAAAATAGCAAGTATAAGGCATTTGATAAAAATACTGCGGTACTGTTTTGTAAATAATAAAATAAAGCTGTTAGTGCTTTTTTCTTCAGGAGGCTCATTATCCGAAACGGTATTTAACGCTAACTTTTTCCTTTGCAGCCAGACGTCTGATTCCGGTAACCCTTTCCTAATTAGAACTACAAGAAGCGCCGGTGCAATTGAAATGAAAAAACATACTCTCCAACCGATATGTGGTTCTAAAATTCCTCCAATTATTGAAGCCAAAATAATACCGAAGGGTGCTCCGGATTGCATAAAAGCTCCATAGCGTCCCCGGACCTTTGCGGGAAAAGTTTCGCCAACATAAGTTTGACCTGTTGCCCATTCACCCCCTACACCAAGCCCGGTAATAATTCTAAAAAACAAAAGAATCCAGATAGATGAAGAAATTCCGCAAAGGAAAGTTCCAATGCTGTATGTAAGAATTGTCCATTGCAGAACATTTCTTCTTCCAAAGCGATCCGATAAAACCCCAAAGATAACTCCGCCGATTGCAGTAGCAGCTAAAGATGAGCCAAGCACCCAGGAAAGATCAAAATTAGATAAATGAAGTTCTTTACTAATTGGAATAAGTAGAAATGAAAAAAGAATAAGATCATAAAAATCGAAAACCCAACCAGCCCAACTCATAAATAGAATCTTATAATGAAGCCTGGTAGGTTTTTCGCATTCGTTCAATAATTTAGTGTCCATAGAAATCTTTCATTGTTAATTGAAGATTTTTTAATAGAACTCTAATAATTTCACATCAACTATTACATGGAATAATATGAGCGAGTACATCCGCTAAATATTTTATCAGAATTTTTCTTTACAAAATTATAAAATAAATAATCAAAAGACATTATGAACTCTGAAAGTTGTAAAAATGATTTACCGACAATATCCTAATGCAAGAAATATTGACTTTAGCAACTATGTTTTATACTTTTATAAAAAATAATAATGCTATTTTTATTATTATTTCCCACCAAATTCTACCAAATATGAATGCACTCTGAATACGCAATAATTCCTATTATCTCGGCCTTTTCTTGGCTTATTATTATATTTAAATATAAAAGGGAAGTTTACATGGTAAGAATTATAACTGGGTTACTCGGTAAACCTAAAGGCAAATCAGGCGATTATGTTTATAGAATCATTAACGGCGTACCATTTGCCTCCATAAGACCTAAAAAATATAATGCAAGCCAAAGTGATTCGTCAATAGCTAATAGAGGAAGATTCGGCATTGCAATTCAATTTGCTAAATATGTTAACTCAATCCCGGAACTCTCCCAAATATGGAAATATGCTAAAATAAAAGGATATACTTCTTTTAATAAATTACTGAAGTATAATATTAAATCTATTCACGAAGGCTTCCTTACCACGTCTAATATCATCACTCCAAATTTATCAACCAGCTTTGCGGGTATAGAAAATATTTCATTCGATGGTAAAACAATAAAATTTAAAATAAATTTAAATAATAATGCAGAAGTACCTGAAATAAATTCCCCATTTTTGATTTATGCGGTAATAGCATTTCAAAATCCTAAACCGAGGAATAAGGTTCCAATTTCAATAATCCATATATCACAGGAAATAACATTTGCCGAAATCGAAAGTACTAATGAATTACAACTAAATCTAAATGCATCTCAAAAAAAACTGTTGCTTAAATATAAATCCTGTATTATTTATTTGACCGCAATACTTGATTTGCCTGTTCCGAAGGTGGGTATTTATTCTGCCACCTTTGCTCAGTTATTTCCTCTTACACAACCGAAAAAAGAAGCGGCTAATAACTAAACTAAATTATAATTCAAGCTACTAAAAAGCAGTGTGCAAGATGTAATCTTTGAATAATGGAAATCTCAGATCTATTCCATCATTCCAGTACTCCACCACTCCACTATTCCATTACTCCAATGCTCGCGTAAAATCAGTTATAATTTATAGACAGAAAGGTTATGCTAAAAGTCCCCATCCGGTAAAAGGATTCTTCAAATAAAATCTAATATTGCATTTATGATTGTAAGCGGGTGAGGCGGGCATCCAGGTATATATAAGTCAATTTTTATTTCGCTCAAGAAGCTTCGATTTAATGCTTCCGAATCTTCAAATACTCCCCCGCTTATAGTGCAAGCTCCAACCGCAATTACTATCTTCGGACTGTTCACGCTTTTATAAGCATCCATTAAAGCCGGCGCCATATTTTTTGTGATAGGACCTGTGATTACAATTCCGTCTG
Source organism: Bacteroidota bacterium (assembly GCA_021778375.1). GTDB lineage: Bacteria > Bacteroidota > Ignavibacteria > Ignavibacteriales > Ignavibacteriaceae > FEN-1297. The sequence continues at coordinate 590 of JAJYCM010000116.1, read as the reverse complement.
CATGTCGAGGCGAAGCGACAAAATCAATTCCAAATCTGCCCATGTCAAAATTTACATTTCCACAAGCAGCCAGCTCCATCTCACATCCGTTGCAGCCGCCTGCAGACACTTGCCGTAGCTTTAATGAGCTTCCAAATATTTTATGAATTTCCTTTCTTGACTCAATCGCTTCCTTTTCATAATCAACAAACAACTTCCCCGAAGTAATTATTAAATTATCTCTCCCTGTGCTGCCCAATTTATATTCATTAGTAAACTTTATTGCTCCCGCTTGACAAGCACGTTCACACTCTCCGCAGAATATACATTTACCCAAATCAATCGAAAGAGGATTAACTTTTATTGCGTTCGTCGAACAAACATTTTTGCAGTCCGAACAACCGCCTACGCATTTCGACTCGTCAATTACCGGGTATCCGCGATGTGTAGATAAAATCTTTGCGTTTTTAATATCAGGAATCGCCTGGTAACCGTGCTGTTTTCTAAGTTTAATTAAGTCTAACATTTTTACCTAAACTAATTTTACAAATCGAATCCACTGTAAGAAAGATTAAAACTTTTATTGCATAAAGGAAAATCAGAAATTCCTT
>JAJYCM010000115.1 GCA_021778375.1 Bacteroidota bacterium | reverse complement strand
AAACAGAAAGTGCGAAAACACGGTAATTTTCGCACACTGGAGTGGGCAGAGAGGGAATTGAACCCCCGACACAAGGATTTTCAGTCCTTTGCTCTACCGACTGAGCTATCTGCCCAAAATTTGGAGATCAAAAATAGAGATTTTTATTTTAATCTCAAAAATATAATGAAAGAAATTTTAATTATATTTTTTCCGTCAAACTTCTACCGGAACTTTTATTACTATTTTTTTTATCGGCTCCGGTTTATTTCCAAAACAAACTTTTGGCATGTGCCCGTCCTGCGGAAATACTATAGCAAAATTACTTCCGTTTAAATCTAAAAGACTTACCCTCCCTTCAAGTTTGCCGAAATCTTTCTCTGAATCAAAACCTAGACTTTTGCATTCTGAAATATTGCAAACACCAAACTTCTCTCTCCCCTTTAGTACTATCTGGACATCTATATACTTTTTATGATGCTCTATAAAACAAGACGCCATTTCTTTAGAATCATATTCGCTTATTGTTGCATAAGTGCCTTTATCATTTACTTTATATGTGCCGTTAGGTAAATTAAAAATGTTACCGTTTAAAAAGTTGTTTACATCTTCAAAATAAGGATGCAATGAATTATATTTTGAAAAATTGGAAAGCGAATCGTAAATCATTTTCTTTATCTCCAATATTATTATTACAATAAATTTTGATTTAAGGGTACTTCTAAAAACTATCATTTATAAAAATTTAACGCAGAGAACCTGCCTGTTTGCAAGCTCATTAGATACGACACACAAATAATTGTCATTTCGAATCCGGCTAAAGCCGGCGCCTTTCCCGTATGCGGGAAGAAATCCCCATGTAAAGCTTAGATTGTCGAATTGAACATGGGATTTCTCCTTCGAGTCCGCCGCGGCGGATCAGTCGAAATGACAATCTTTTTTTGTCATTCCTGCCCGGCTTCAAGCAAATATTGAAGTTTTTAGATGCGCCCTTAATGTATTTAACCAATTTTAAAGTCAACATTTTTAGACGAACAAATATAATCAACAACCCATTCGTAAAGAAAATAATATAATCATTCCGAAAGATTTTATTCTACGTAATGAGACTTACAATAATATTTTTCTCTCACTCACTTTAAATAAAATATTTATTATATTTTGATATGATAGGTTAGTTCAATCTGATTAAACAAATTTTTAAAAACATTAATTCTTTTAAATAGGAAAGATGAAAGTAATGATAAAGTCGTGCCTCTTCCAAAACAGCTTAAGTTACTCACTTAACAATCTCAAAAGAAAATTAAAGATATTTCATTTATTGATTCCTGTTATTTTTTTTCTTTTGATTTTTTTCCCTTCTAAATGCTTTAGCCAGCCAATACCTCAAAAATGTTATTCAGGAATGCAGTGGAGGCTTGTCGGTCCATTTCGCGCAGGTTGGGCTACTATGTCAGCAGGCATTCCTTCTGAGCCGAATACTTTTTACTTTGGAGCTGCAGGCGGAGGTGTTTGGAAAACAAATGACGCCGGAAATACATGGCAGCCGTTGATGCAGCACGAAAAATCTTCTTCAGTCGGGGCACTTGCTGTTGCTCCGTCAAATCCTGATGTTATATATGTAGGTACTGGTCAGGTAGCTTTGCGATATGATATTCTTTCGGGTAACGGCGTTTATCGTTCAGATGACGCCGGCAAAACTTGGAAAAATATCGGACTGAATGCAACCCATCGAATCGGGAAAATTTTAATTGATCCTAATAATCCTAATCGTGTCATCGTCGCCGCTTTAGGGCAAGTTTTCAAACCAAATAAAGAGCGGGGAATATTTTTGACCACTAATGGCGGTACAACATGGAAACATGTTTTATATATAAATGATAGCACAGGAGCAGTTGATTTAGCTTCCGACGCTAAAAATCCTCAAATTATTTACGCAGCACTTTGGCAAATTCAAATGCATCCATGGCTCGATTATTTTGATCCGCAGATGGGCACTAGTTCCGGTATTTATAGAAGCGAAGACGGTGGCGAGCATTGGGAAAAATTAAACGGAGGCGGACTCCCTTCCGGGCAATTAAGCAGGATTGGTCTTGCAGTTGCAAACAATAGCAATGGAAAAATTGTATATGCCACCGTTATAGCCCAAGGTGATAGTAGCGGATTATATCGTTCAAACGACGGCGGCAGAAACTGGCTTTTTGTTAATAAGGACGGCGCGCTTGCAAATTCTTATTTTAGCCGGGTTACAGTTGACCCCCATAATGCAAATATCGTTTATGTAATGGGTCGATCAATAAGCCGTTCTGTTGACGGCGGAAAACATTTTACCTTTTTTAAGGGCGCTCCGGGAGGAGATGATTATCATTATCTATGGATAAATCCAAAAGATCCAACTCACATGATCGCTGCTTCAGATCAAGGCGCTGTTGTTTCCGTTAACAACGGAGAAAGCTGGTCAAGCTGGTATAATCAGCCAACCGGACAGTTTTATCATTTAGCAGTTGACGATCACTTTCCGTATAGAATTTACAGCGGACAACAAGATAACGGTACTGTAGAAATATTAAGTCGCGGTCCTTACGGTGTCATCGAAGATAAAGATTGGCATCCCGTCGGCGGCGATGAGCGCGATTATGATGTACCAAAACCCGGTAATTCCGATCTGGTTTTTGGAAGCGGATTGGGTGGCTACATCTCACGATTTGATGAAAAGACAAGACAGGTGGCTAATGTTTCGCCCTGGCCGGTTTCAAGCTACGGAGCCTTCCCTACAAAAGTCAGATACCGTTACACCTGGATTACGCCGCTTGTATTTTCACTTGTTAAACCTTACGCATTGTATTTCGGCGCTCAATATCTTTTCCGCTCTTTGGATGACGGAAACCATTGGAAAATTATTAGTCCTGATTTAACCGGCAAGACTAAAGACTCAAAAAAATATAAAAATCCGACTCTTAATCAGGCGCGGGAGGAAGGCTACGGAAGTATATTTACTATTTCCCCCTCCCCTATTAATAAAAACGTAATTTGGATCGGAACAGATAACGGGATTATCCAACTTACAAATGACGGCGGGAAAAATTGGAGTAATGTTACTCCGAACCTTGTTCCTCTTTGGTCTCGCATTGACGCAATTGATCCTTCGCCATTTTCCAAAAACTGTGCTTATGCTGCGATAAATACTCACAGGTTAGGACTATTTACCCCTCTAATAATCAAAACTACTGATGACGGAAAGACCTGGAAGGAAATTACAATCGGATTACCTCATGATGAATTTGTTAATGTTGTCCGCACTGATCCCGTACGCAAAGGATTACTTTATGCCGGGACAAACCGGGGAGTATATGTATCGTTTGACGACGGAGATAATTGGCAGCCGCTTTCTCTAAACTTTCCTACGACAAACGTGACTGATCTTTTAATTCATAACGGTGATCTAATTGCTTCGACACAAGGAAGAGCAATTTGGATATTAGATGACCTTGAGCCATTGCGGGAAATTTCTAAAAATATCATCTCCCAATCTGCTCATCTATTTCATCCGGAACCGGCATGGCGCATGCGTGGGGACGAGAATCATGATACTCCGTATCCCCGTGAAATACCACTTGGTAAGAATCCGCCTGACGGAGCAATTATAGATTATTGGTTAAAGGATGGCAACGCTGGTAATATATCTATAATTATAAGGGATGCAAAGGGAAAAATCGTTCGAAGTTTTACTTCCCAGGATAACATTAAGAGTTTGCCTGCAAATCGTTATTTTGAAAGAGGATGGATATCTTCTAGCAATAAACTTTCGAATATATCCGGGATGCATAGATTTGTATGGGATTTAAGGTATACTCGTCCACCTGCTCTTTCTTATCATTATTCCATAGCCGCACTGTGGCATGATCGAACACCACTAGAACCAAGAGGCATGATTGTACTCCCTGGGGTATACTCAGTTACTCTAAAAGCAGGCGGAAGTGAGTACACGCAACAGCTTAAAATTAAAGAAGATCCACGCATTCACGGAAGTAAACTCGACTTGCAGAAACAGTTTAACTTTGCAAGATTAATTGACGCCAATTTAGATAAAATAATCTCGGTACGTACAGAGATTGAGAATATCTTAAAGGAAGATAAGGATAGAATTTCTCCCCCTCTAAAAGATTCATTATCGGCATTAGCTGACGGCAGGAAGGATAGCTTCTCTCAAGTCTCCAATATTTACGCCGATTTGATTACTGCTGTCCAAAGCTCCGATGCCGAACCGACTCAAGGGCAGCATGATGTATTTAATCATTATAAATCAAAATCTGATGAGCTTTTTATAAAATGGGAACGGTTAAAGAAATTTGCAGAAAATGACAAATAGATTTTATAGATGAATAAGATTCCGGAGGGTATAAATACCCTCCTTCTCTAATTGAAAGATTTAGTGAATAGAGAAACCAACTCATGGATTAACTCAGCCGTAATTCCCCAAATTACTTCGCCTGAGGTTTTATAAACAAAAATTGAATGCCGTTTACCGCGCCATGGTTTAGTATATTTCGGAGGGAGTTGAAGATCCGCGGCTGGAAATGTCTTAATTTCATTTCCTTTTTCATCAATTTCAATTGGATTTACCTGAAGTCTAACGGAATATTTTTCCGGCATTTTTTTTTCAAAAAAAGAGTAAGGAACCGTAAATATTTTTTCAACTTCGTTCTTGTCAAAAACAATTTTTGAGATTCCCGGTAAATCTAAAACTCCTATAAAAGGTTCGACTGTAACGCCCATGGGACCAATTAGCGTATCAAGCTGACCGATTATTTTTATTTTACTTTTCTTTACGCCAATCTCTTCAAATGTTTCTCTAACGGCAGTATCACGAAAATTTTTATCTATACCAGGATCAAATTCACCTCCAGGAAAACATATCTCACTTCCCTGTCTTATTCCAGAAGCTCTTTTTTCAAAAAGCAGATGATATTCACCTTTTATTAAGATAAGAGGGATCAAAACAGCGGAGTTAAAATAATTTTCTTTTCCCATAATTCCGGGTTTCTTCGGAAGGTGGGATTTTAATTTTACAATATCTTTTTGATTCATAACGAAAAGGATTACTAATCGGCAACATCGATTACTTGATTGTGTTTAAAAATGAACTTAAAAAAATAAAAGTCCGTATCTTCAGAAATTATTTTATCTTTTGTTAAAAAGTACTTTTCAAATGCTCCGTTGTTACTATTTAATTTTTGGTAAGGAAGATAAAGGTTTTCATCATAATAATATTTCGGCAGCCTGATCTTATTATTACTTACAAGATACGCCATATCAATAAGGATTTTTCTTGTAAAATCCTTCTCGTCTTTTCTTAAGTATATTGTCCTCATTATTTCACCTAAATTGTCTTTTAAAGTTAGCTTTGTTCTGTATATCCAAGATAATGGGATAAAATCCCTTTAGCAACTCAAAAAGTAAATAAGAAGTGAAATTGAACGTCATTCAAGCCGACCGAAGGAAATATTGATAGCTTTGGTTTATCAGGTTGGAAATGTATAGCCGGTGAATCGCTTCTTGGAGGTGCAGCAATATTTCCGAAGGTATATCCGAGAAAATAAGCGAGAGGAAGGTCACTGTACCAATGCATCCCTTTGTTTACCAAGGAAAATCCTAGCAAAGCTAATAAAGGATAACTGACCGGTCTAATCCATTTTAGGTCAGGATAATTATTGGCAATCACCGTAATTACTGCGGTAGCAGTTGATAAATGACCGGAAGGAAATGAATAATAGTTAGGTTGATTTTTTTGATACTGACTTATACTTGGTCCTATATGCCAGTCCCCCCCATTCTCTGTTGATGCAATAGGGCTTTGCCTGCCAGTTATTCTTTTTAGGAATTGCACAAAAATACCGGTAGTTAAAATTGCTTCGGCAATATTGCTGCCTGTTCTAATGGCAGTTTCATCATGGAATACTAATCCCGGAATTGCAAAAGCAGCAGCAGAAAGAAATTGATAAGTTCCGTTTCCGAAGTTTACCATAAAATTAGAAGTATGATGGTCAAGATTCGACCTCAAATATAATCGACGTTGCATAGCCCAGCCCGTTTGGTCAACTGCCATAAAAGAACCAGTTAAAGCTGCTATAGTAAGATAAGTAGGGAGCATCTTCTCTTGAAAAGATTTGCGGAAGAAATTATAATAATCCGAAGGAATATTAGTAATCATTTGGTCCCAAGTTACATTGCTTTGAATTCTCTGTTCGGATTGAGATTCATGATGAGTTTTGATGGAGGATGAATCCGGGATAGTAACCACCGTTGAATCTGCCGCTAATATATTTTGCCGGATAACGCAAAACACAAATAAGAAGGTAACATTAATTGTCTTTCTGGACATCTTGCTTTAAAAATATAAAGTATAAGATTAAGTGAATTATTTCATAAGAGGATAAATGATAGCGGCAAAAATACACTTATTATATGAAAGTTATATTATTCCTATCACAATGTTGAGGCTTCCTTTAACTCCTAAAATCATTTTAGGAATCATTACCCGACTAAATTAGATACAGTCCAGACGATTTCCCGTTTAGGTGAGGTGGGATAATGTAATTGAGCTATGCTTCTCATTCTCCAAAAGGAAATCCCGCATAAAGTGAATTATAAATAAAAAAGCCGTTTTTAAGAAAACGGCTTTTTATTTTATCGTGGGCGCTAGTGGATTCGAACCACTGACCTCCTGCGTGTGAGGCAAGCGCTCTAACCAGCTGAGCCAAGCGCCCAAATATTTATTTTATCAAATTAAAAATAAGGATAAAATTCAAGAAATTAAATTATTATTGATTATTCATAAATTTAAGTCTAGTTTAAATTTGAGTTAAAAACAAAGATAAGATTTTGTAAATTTTGGACATGCGAGAAGAGAGCGTTAAAACAACTAATATTATTATCATTTGAAATTCCTTAGAATCAGGATTAGCTCGTTTCCAAGATTGATTTGAATTATTTAGCTAATGATTTATAGCTTAGGGTAAAGCTAAAATAGATTTTCCTTTGAACACCTTGATTTCTATTGAAGCATCTTTCAAACCAGCGGATTTTGCTATTAACTTTATTTTACCGGGTTTATTTGTCGATTGGACAATAGCAAGACAGAGTCCGTTAAATGCTTTCCGATAATCTGCCTTGAACGAATCATGATCAATCGGATTACCGTTGTCAACTCCTATCAACGTTCCTTCCCCTTCAATAAAAAATTTAACAAGATTATTGGCTGTGGGGACAATATTACCGGCTGAATCAACTATTTCAATTTTAATATCCGCTGCACCCTGTTCATTTGCAAAAATAGTATCTCTGTCGGAATTTAATCGAATCGAAGCAGGCGTACTGGTAGTATGTATTTCTTCAGTGCAGACAATTTTGCCGTCATTTTTTCCTATTGCTTTGATAACACCTGGTTCATAGGGAACATCCCATTCAAGGTGAAGATCGGCTGTTGTAGGATGAACTTCCGGTTTAGCGTACTTGTCCCATGCCCCGGAGTGTCCTTGTCTTGGAAATTCAAGTCGCTTTTCATCATAAGATTTCCCATTTATAAACAATTCAACGGCATCGCAGTTAGAATAACAAAGAACCGGAATTACTTGCCCTTCTCTTCCCTTCCAGTTCCAATGTGGGAAAAGGTGTATCATTAGTTTCTTAGTCCATTGGCTTTGATAAAAATAATAGCTATCTTTCGAAAAGCCGCAAAGATCGAGCGCGCCGAAAGACCAATTTTTATATGGCCAGGAAACTTCGCCAAGATAATCTATCCCTGTCCACATAAAATCGCCTATAACATAATCGCGTGTATCGACAAACTTCCAAAGCTGCTCTGCATCTATCATTTCATAGTTATAATTGGGGTGTACTGCCGATGAATCTATGCCTAAAGAATAATCACCTCGTATTCCGCTGCTATTAGAAGTACTTTCTGTTCCAATCATTTTCCAATCAGGATGATCATGACGATCAATACTGTAATATAATTCTCTACGTTCATGCCAGCGGTCAACGTAGTTGTATCCGACTATATCAAGTCCTTTAAGAAATGAAAGAGTTGTAGCTCCGCCGTCTGCGGCGATATTATCACAAGCAGAAGTAACCGGCCTTGTTGGGTCTTCACTATGACAGAGAGAAACGAGCGAATGCAGCAGTTTCGCACCCTTTTCAATTTTCTGTTC
>JAJYCM010000114.1 GCA_021778375.1 Bacteroidota bacterium | reverse complement strand
GGCTTTTTTCAAGGTCAGATTTTTCCGTAGGTGTATTAAAAATATTAGACCAGACACTGCTATGAACTACATTTCCATTTTTATTTTCCATAATATCCTCTATTGAAAAATTCCGGATTCGGCAACACGCCACATTTTTTGGCATGGGAATCTGTTTTCGTAAAGCGCACGCCCGATTATTACCGAATCAACTCCGAGTGATAATAAACTTTGAACATCCATAAGTTCATCTTTGTTTCTAATTCCGCCGGAGTGAGTAACTTTTTTCCTGGTGATTTGTGCAACATCTTTGGTATAAGTTAAATTTGGACCGCCAAGAACGCCGTTACGCAATACATCCGTTACAATAAATCTTTCAATTCCGATGGCTGACATTTTTTTTGAAAAATCTTTATAATGAATTCCGGTTTTTACTTGCCTGCCTTTGATTACAATTTCGTCATCTATAATATCAAGTGCAATAGAAATTTTTGCCGGCCCATATTTTTCAAATGCTGAAATAAAATCGACAGGAGATTCTATAGCCATGGTGCTTAAAACAAGACGGCTGATTCCTAAATCCATAATCATTTTTACATCTTCTAATGTTCTTATTCCACCCGCAAATTCAACAGGAATAATCACGGAGGAACAAATTCTTTCAATTATAGAAAAATTATTCTTGCTATGGTCGGCGGCTGCGTCAAAATCTACCACATGAAGTAATTTTGCATTTTCAGCGCGCCAAATTTTTGCCATCTCTACCGGATCGTTTCCGTATTCTTGACAGTTTAGTTCCGGTATTCCTTTTACAACCCGGACTGTTTTGCCGTGCTTTATATCGATAGATGGAATTACTAATAAATATGCCATTTATACTTTCCGCTTACCGTTATTTTTAATTGTATTTCTGCTAATGATTAATTTTTGTATTTCGTTAGTACCTTCAAAAATCTTAAGGATTCTTGCATCGCGGTAAATCCTTTCAAGAGGAAGCTCTCTCGAAAATCCCATTCCGCCGTGGATTTGTATTCCTTTATCAGCTATTTCAAGCATTGCCTCCGAACAAAAAAGCTTTACGATTGCCGATTCGTTGGAAATATTTTTTTTCAAATCGTAATTATGAGCTGTTCGGTAAAGGATGCTTTCCATTGCATATATTTTTGTTTCCATTTCTGCAAGCATAAATTGAATTGCTTGAAATTTTGAAATTGATTCTCCGAATTGCTTGCGTTGCTTTGAGAATTTTACTGAAAGCTCTAATACTTCCTTTGAACCTCCGAGGCAGCCTGCCCCTAGCCCCAGTCTTCCTGCATCTAATGTAGCCATTGCAATTAAAAAGCCTTTACCGTCGATTCCTATAATGTTTTCTTCCGGCACTTCTACATTCTCAAAACTGATTGAATTTGTGACGCTTCCTTTTATTCCAAGTTTTTTTTCATTTGGACCGATAAAGACACCGGGATAATCTGCTTCAACTACAAAGCCCGTAATTCCACTCTTCGTTCTTGCGAAAACTGAAAAAATATCGGCAATTCCGGCGTTTGTAATCCACATTTTTGAGCCGTTTATTATCCATTTATTACCATGTCTTTTTGCGACTGTTTTCAAATTGAATGAATCGGAACCCGCTTCGGGTTCGGTTAAAGCAAATGCCGCTATTTTTTCTCCGGAAGTTAAAAGAGGTAAATACCTTTTTTTTAATTCTTCAGAACCGCCTATATAAATGGCATTCGTTCCGATTGATTGGTGCGCGCCTATCAAAGTAGCTGTTGAACCGCATGCCCTGGTTACTTCTTCTTGAGCAATACAGTATCCTACTTCTCCAAAACCTCCTCCACCATACTCTTCGGGAAAGGACGTACCCAAAAGTCCAACTTCGCCAAGTTTAATAATCAACTCCCGCGGAATGGATTCATTTTCATCAATCTGCTTGGCTAATGGTCTTATTTCGGAGTCCGTAAATTCTTTTACAAATCCACGTAGCATTTTTTGATCTTCTGTAAATGTAAAATCTATCAATGTATTTCTCTCTTTCTGCAAGTGAAAAAATAATCAAACCGTTTATTAAAACAAAGAAAATCAACAATGGAAGATGCAATCTTATCTTATTTGTACAAAAGTTTTTTTTAATTGTGCTCAAAAGGGCACAAATTTTAAAAATTCAAAAATTTATCATATTCTTGACTTTTCTTTAAGTAATAAGCATATTTGAAAGTGAGACCGATTAGTTTTACGTCTAAACTAACAATTTTCATAAGATTGCTTCTATTCTGAAGTTGCTTAAACGATGTTAAGAATCCATTTTAAACAATAAAATTCTTTATTTCTAAATAATAATAAATCTTAAAATCTCTGACGAGGAATTTATATGGCCTACAAAGAAAACATAGCAAAAAATAAGTTTTTAAATTTGATTTCAATTCTTAGCGTTTCTCAAGCTTTTTGGATTTTATCATTTACTTTTTTAACTGCAATTGCTTCACAAATTACTATTCCTTTTAAACCTGTTCCCTTTACACTTCAAACTATGGTGGTAGTTTTATCAGGTGCTTTCCTAGGAGCTAAAAAAGGATTTTACAGTCAAGTTATTTATTTATTAGCCGGTTGTTTAGGCCTCCCGGTGTTTGCTCAAGTACCTGATGCGACAATTGGGTTTGCTCGTTTGTTCGGTCCTACTGGAGGGTATTTATTAGCTTTCCCTGCGGCAGCTTTTACAACTGGTTATCTGACCAAAATAAATAAGTCCTATTTCTGGGTCCTTATTTCTATGTTTATTGGAAATTCGGTGATTTTATTAACCGGTTCGATTTACCTCGGTACCTTTTATTTGAAAAATATTTCGCTGGCATTTGAAGTTGGCGTTATTCCGTTTTTAATCTGGGAAATGGTTAAAGTTTTTATCGGTGTCAATATTTATTTCGGAATCTTAAGAAAAAATCCGGGTACATCTAAGTAATTTTGAGTTCATTAAACTTTTACTGAAGGAATATCTCTCCCGATGGATTTAAAAAACATTATTTTCATTTTAGTTTTTATATCGGCAATAAGTTTTTTCATTTACAACTCAAATAAAATTATTAAAAACTTAACAGCCGGTAAGAAAAAAGATTACCGTTTTGATAATATTGGCAAAAGATTAAAGAACGTTTGGGTAATCGCTTTTCTTCAAAAAAAACTACTTCGGGATATTAAAGCCGGAATTCTTCATTTCTTTATTTTTTGGGGATTTGTACTTTTCCTTTTTGCTGTCCTTGAAGCATTTATCCAAGGCTTTTATTCGCCTTTTTCATTTCAATTTTTAGGACCGGTTTATTCAGTAATAACGATTATTGAAGATGTTATGGGCTTGTTGGTCATTCTTTCAGTATTATATGCCCTATATCGCCGCTATGTTATTCATATTCCTCGTCTCGAAGTTGGTAAGGCTGAAAAGATTGATGCCACGATAATTCTGTTGTTAATAATGTTTGTAGTAATAGGGATGTTTGGTGAAAATATTTCTTTGATTGCAAGTCATAATTTTGTTTTAAAGAATTATGAAGTAAGACCCATATCCGCTATTCTCAGTCCGCTATTTTATTCAAATCATCCCACAAATGCAGTAACATTTTTTGAAATATTTTGGTGGATGCACGTAATAATCGTATTAACATTTCTAAATTACTTACCGTTTTCAAAGCATCTTCACGTCTTGACTTCTATCCCGAATACTTTCTTTGCAAACCTTGATCCCTTGAGAAACACAATTAAACCTCTCAATCTTGAAGATGAGAGCGTTGAAGTTTTTGGCGCTGCCGATATTGAACAGTTTTCTTGGAAGCAAATTCTTGACGGATATTCTTGTACTCAATGCGGAAGGTGCTTTTCAGTATGTCCCGCAGCTACCGTTGGAAAATCTTTGTCGCCAAGAAAAATAATCGTAGATATAAGGCATAGAGTTGAAGAAAAAGCCCCGTTTCTCATAGAAAATAAAACTGACGAAGAAATTTTCGGTAAAACTTTAGTCCATGATTATATTACGGATAAAGAACTTTGGGAATGCACAACTTGTATGGCTTGCGTTCAAGAATGTCCGGTAATGATAGAACATGTTGATTCTATCGTAGATATGCGACGCGATTTAGTGCTGACTGAATCTCAATTCCCTTCTAACTTAAATAATGTCTTCAAAAGCCTTGAAACTAACTATACTCCCTGGGCTTTTAACCAATCCGACCGTGCCGCTTGGGCAGAAGGAATGAACATCAAAACAATGGCTGAAGATCCCAACGGTGATATTCTTTTCTGGGTCGGATGCGCCGGTTCTTTTGATGAACGCTATAAAAAAGTTACTAAAGCATTTGCTTCCCTAATGCAGAAAGCAAATATCAATTTTAGGATTTTAGGTACTGAAGAAAAATGTAACGGCGACACAGCTCGCAGGCTCGGTAATGAATACCTCGCCCAGATGTTGATGAAAGAAAACATAGAAACGCTAAACAATTACGGCGTAAAAAAAATTGTTACTGCCTGTCCGCATTGCTTTCATTCGATTAAAAATGAGTATAAACAATTCGGCGGAAATTTTGAAGTGCTCCATCATACGGAGTTCTTAAATGAATTATTGAGCGAAGATAAAATTAAACTTAAAGATGATGCATCAGTAAAGAAAGTCACTTATCACGATTCATGTTATCTTGGAAGATATAACGGAGTTTATGATTCGCCCCGTCTTTCATTAGGAAAAATAAAAGGGCTGGAAATTGTTGAAATGAATCGAAATAAGAGTAAAGGATTTTGTTGCGGCGGCGGCGGCGGAAGAATGTTCTTAGAAGACGAAGAGGGGGGTAGAATCAATATTGAAAGAACACGCGAAGCCCTTGAAACAGAAGTATCCACAATTGCTTCTGCCTGCCCGTTCTGTATGACTATGATGACCGATGGAGTTAAACATTTTGAGAAAATTGACGAAGTGCATGTAAAAGATATTGCGGAAATTATTTTTGAGAATTCTAACTAATCATTTCTATAAACTAAATTTAGGAGGTATCCTATGAGTAAATTTGAAGACTTAGTTCAAGCAGTAAAAACCCTGGAAGCAGATTTTGAAAAATTCTACGAGAAGGGACAAGCTGCTGCAGGTACGCGTCTACGCAAAGGTCTTAGCGATTTGAGAAAACACGCCCAGGAAGTTCGTAAAGATGTCCAGGAAGTCAAATCTCAAAGAAAAGCTAGCAAATCATAATCCTGTTTATAACGAAGGCTGAATTAAATTTAATTCAGCCTTATTTTTTATGAATAAAAAATTTCCGGTTTTATTTCTTTTCATCATTTTATCTTTCTTTAGTCTTTTTGTTAATTCTGCAAGTAGTAAATCAACTAACTCAAAAAAAATATATTCGGATTCTTTAGTTACGATTTCTATTTCTGCCGTTGGCGATTTGATGTGCCATACTATTGAATCAGACTATGCAAAAGTATCCGCCGACAGTTTTAATTTTAATCCATTTTTTGATTCTGTAAAGAAATTTATTAAAGAACCGGATTTTGCCTTTGGTAATTTGGAAACCGTAACAGCGGGAAGATCCGAAGGTTATTCCGGTTATCCGATGTTTAATTCTCCTGATGAATTCATTTCTGCAATTAAATATGCAGGTTTTAAATTAATTTCTACTGCTAATAATCATGCTTTTGATCGAGGTACAGAAGGTGTCTTGCGGACTATCCGGGAGCTGAACAAAAATCGTTTATGTTATAATGGGACTTTTGTATCACAAAAAGACAGAGACTCAATTCGCATCTTTAATATTAAAGGAATTAAGGTGGCTTTTCTTGCGTACACATACGGAATAAATGGGAATAAAGTTCCTTCCGGAAAATCTTATCTTATAAATATTATAGATACAAATTTGATTCGTCAAGATATTGCTAAAGCGCGTTTGGATAGCGCCGATGTCGTCCTTCTTCATTTCCATTTTGGAGTAGAATATAAAAGGGTCCCTGTAGAATATCAAAAAAACATTGTTGCCGCCGCAATTAGAGCCGGTGCAGATATAATAATTGGAGGACATCCGCACGTTATTGAACCCGTAAATTATTTTAAAACTACCGAACCAAATATGGATACTGGTTTCGTCGCATATTCCCTTGGTAATTTTATTTCTAACCAGAGATGGAGATATTCTGATGCAGGAGTAATTTTGACTTTAAATATTACAAAGAATTTTTCTACTAATTCTATGCGAATATCGAATGTCGAATATTTACCTACGTGGGTATTCAAAGGTAAAACCTCTATCGGAAATCAATATATCATTTTACCTTCACAAGAAGCCTTTGGAAATAATATCCCCAAATATTTAACAGGTTCAGACTTATTGAAAATGCGCCAAGCTTTTCAGGATACAAAAAATATTTTGTCTCTGTTTACGAAAAAAATATCGCTTGAAAAAATTCCCGGATATTAAAGCAATTTATCATTTCGAAATAAAATCTTATATTTAGTCTAATTCACCAAAAGATTTCTATGGAATACAATAAGTCTATTGAAAATAAAGAAAAAAACCGGGTAACATATTGGTCGGTAATTGCTGCCATTTTTTTGACTTCATCTAAATTAATTATTGGACTGACCACCAACAGTCTGGGAATATTATCCGAAGCTGCTCACTCAGGCTTGGATTTAATTGCTGCACTTATGACTTACTATGCGGTAAGATTCTCTAGTAAACCCGCCGATGAAGACCATAATTTCGGCCATGGCAAAATTGAAAATTTTTCTGCGCTTTTTGAAACGCTACTCCTATTAATTACTTGTGGCTGGATTATAGGTGAAGTAATAAAAAGATTACTCGGTGAAAACATCCATATCACAGTTAATATTTGGAGCTATATAGTTATAGTTTTATCAATTATTATAGATATATCTCGATCAAGGGCGCTAAAGAAAGTTGCCGTTAAATATAATAGCCAGGCAATAGAAGCGGATGCACTTCACTTTTCAACGGATGTTTATAGTTCCCTAGTCGTTTTTATCGGGCTAATCGGTGTTTATTTCAGCTTCACATATGCAGACTCGATTGCAGCATTTTTTGTTGCGATGATTGTGATTTTTATTAGCTTTAATCTGGGCAAGAGAGCTATTGATGTTCTTTTAGATAAGGCTCCAAAAGGTATTAAGGAAAAAGTTGAAGAAATAACTTCTCAAATTCCGGCAGTCGTTAAAGCTCACGATATAAAAATTCGAAGTGCCGGCGCCCAAACATTAATTGAAATGAATATTCACGTAAAGGAAAATTTAACAATAGATAAAGCTCATGAAATTTCTCATGAAGTTGAGCAAAAGCTTCATCAAAGTTTTGATAATATTGATGTCCACATTCATATTGAACCGGAAAAAGAAGACTGATCAAAATCCCATTCTTTCGCTTAATTACCACCTCAATAAAAAGAAAAGTGTTATATTTGCAATAGTAAAAATGATTTAATTGTAATTTTATGTTTTCAGTTGGAAAAATAAATATTGAGAAAGCCGTTCTTCTTGCTCCTATGGAAGATATCTCGGATGTTTCTTTTCGTTTGGTTTGTAAAGAACTTGGCGCAGATGTAGTATACACGGAGTTTGTAAATTCAGAAGGTTTGATAAGAAAATCTGAAAAAACTCATAAGAAATTAGAAATAATTGAAGAAGAACGCCCCGTTGGTATACAAATTTATGGCAGTGGAATTGACTCAATGGCTGCGGCAGCTAAAATTGCTGAAAGAGAAAATCCCGATCTTATCGATATTAATGCAGGCTGCTGGGTTAAAAATGTTGTTGCACATGGCGCCGGCGCTGGATTGCTAAAGGATCCGCCGTTTATGCAAAAATTAGTTAAAGAAGTTGTTGATTCGGTCTCTCTTCCTGTTACTGTTAAAACACGTCTTGGAATAGATAACGATAACATCCAAATCTTGGAAGTTGCGAAACGGTTGGAAGATGTTGGGGTCAAAGCTTTAACTATTCATTGCAGAACAAGAGTAATGGGACACAAAGGCGAAGCCGACTGGGATTGGATACCGCGAATCAAAGATGTTGTTAAAATCCCCGTTGTAGTGAATGGTAATGTACTTACACCTCAGGACGTACAAAGAGCATTTAACGAAACCGGTGCGGACGGTGTTATGATTGCCCGCGGCGCTATAGGCAATCCGTGGATTTTTTATGAAGCTAAACAAATTCTAAACAATGGCTGCATAACTTCTGTTGTTGATGAAAA
>JAJYCM010000113.1 GCA_021778375.1 Bacteroidota bacterium | reverse complement strand
AACATTCCATAACTACTCCATCATTCCAAAAGCTATTTCAGCATAAATCCAGTTTATTAACTGATATTACGCAAAAGGTTATTATTACATAGCGAGAAACCTCGGAGGTTTTCCTAAACCTCCGAGGTTTTGCACTTCACTTCCTTTATATTTGAAATTGTCTGCGTAACATGAGTTATTAATTTACTTTTGAAGTAAGATGACCCGCTAATCCTTCGTAACTTGTAAGGTCAGCATCAATAGAGCCGATTAAAACTTTTGTCTTTACTTTTACCGGAATTTTCAAATTGTCATCGCTTAGCCAAACGAAAATACTTCCTTCACTCTTGAAAAGTCCGCCTTTTTTAACAATAGGTTCAACCAATATACAATTAAATGTGCCGGCAGTAACCGTAACTGTTTGTTTACCTAAATATTTTACTTCAAGACTGTAAACGGAATCCTTATAAAAATTTTGAAGATAAATGCTGCTGTTCACTTTCAATTTTGAATAATCAAAAGTCCTCGCTAAATAAAATGCGGAGACTATATCGTTCACGTACTTCGGAATTTTATATTCGCCGCCGGTAGTTTTAGCTTTTCCGTTTCGTTGATCAAAAAATGCTGAAAAATCTCTGCTATATTTCCCTTCGCGAATATGCTGTTCAAATCGCCAAGGAAATAGCCCTTCAACATCCATGTAAGTTTCGTAATGATCTCTCACTTTATAAATCCAATCAAAGCTTGGAACAGAGTTAACATCAAAGGTAATGTTATAAACCTTCCTGCCGGAAATTTCTTTTATCCGCGGAATTGCCATCGTTGCGATACCTGCAGTAACAAATCCATATTTTACCGCAAATGTTAATTTTTCCCCGACTTTAAAAGCATCATTTTTTATTTTGCGGAAGTCGTTTCCTCCAAAAGAGAAAGTATTACTTCCCCAATTTAGCATCGGCAAAATAATTAGAAGCGATATTATCAGACTTCGATTTTTAAGCATTAATTTCTCCGTTCTCAACTATAAACTTATAAAGATTATTAATTTTTACAAAAACATTTTTCATGTCGATTGAATCCATGCAATGCAGTTTTTCACACTGCTGTTTCGTGCAATTTTCACAATGTATTTCCGGTACAAAAACTAAACTCTTTTTTGAATAGGGTCCCCATCTTTGGGCAGAACATGCTAAAATTTTTGGATAAAATCCCACAACGTATTTTCCTAACGCCGCTGCTATGTGTAAGGGTCCTGTGGAATTGGAAATAAAAATATCACTATTATTTATTAATGCAATCAACTTCGCCAGATCAAATTGTCCTGCAAAATTTTTTATTGCGTGACTGATTTTTAATTCTTCGCATAAATCAAATTCTGATTTGCTGCCAGTTAAAATTATTTGAGCATTTAATCCAGAATCCAACATATTTAAAAGCTCTTTAAATTTTCCTACAGGTAAATCTTCTGCACTTCCGCCGCTTCCGGGGTGGACGATAATAATGGGTTTGTTTTTATCTATTTCATTTTCAGAAAAAATTTTATCTACAAATCTCTCGCTATCCGGATTTATTTGCAGATTAAAAGAAATATTTTCTCTTGAGATACTTTCATAAATATTTATTTGCTTCAATAGTTCGATATTGAATTCAAGCTCATGCTTCTCTGCAAACTGTCTGTGGATGAAAATCCTTCTGTTAAACAAAAACGAGTACCACCGGTAACCTGTACCGATGCGCTGTTTTATTCCGGAGAAAAAGATTATTAACGAAATTAAAAAAGTCGGGTAAACTATAATAGAATAATCGTATTTGTTTTCCGAAATCTGTTTTATATTGTTGTAAAAATTAACTTTACCATTGTTCTCTTTCAGCACCATAATTTCATCAATAAACGGATGATCCTTTACTAAGCTTTCCGTATAACTTTTTACGAGGAATGTTACTTTACATTCCGGATAATACTTCTTTATTATTTCTGCCATAGGCAGCGCCAAAACGACATCGCCGATTCTGTCGGTACGAACAATAAGTAAATTTTTAGGGTAAATCATCTTTTAGAAACGTATGGATTGTCCTTAATAAAGAAACGCCATGGCAAATCTACTGATTTTTTTATACCAATTCTCGTACTTGCTATAATTTGTTCATGCTTTATTAACGGCTGGTCTAATAAAAATATTTTATCTCCGGTAAGGTCAAGTCCGTAATGTTCCCTTGAAATGGAAAATGCCTGACAAATTTTACCCGGTCCATTTGTTAAATTATACTTTTCTTTCTCCGTTAATAAATCTTTATTAAACCTGTTTTTTATCATTTTACTTATTCCGTTCAAAGGCTCAATACCTCTAATTAGTATTGCAGTTCCTCTTCCTTTTTTGCCGGTAACAACATTGCAGCAAAAATGGGCGCCGTAAGTAAAATAAACGTACAGGTAACCTCCATCGTTAAACATAATTTCATTTCGCTTAGTTAAACCTGTAAAAGTATGAGCTGCTTCATCAATATCGCCGTCATAAGCTTCAACCTCCACAATTCTTCCGCTTAATGATTCTCCATTGTCATTTTTAACAAGAATTTTCCCGAGCAATTCTCTTGCTACCAGAAGCAAATCACGTGTAAAAAAACCACGCTTTAATTTTTTACCTGAGATTTTTAATTTCATTCTTATGAGGTGATAGGATTCAGAATTTAGATTTTAAAACAAAATAAAGTCATAATATTTCATCTTTATTGGAATCTGTTTTCCTTAATCCCGAAGGCCTGCCCCGTTTGCGGGGAGATATCCCATGATAGATATGAGGTATCAGCGCTATGTATGGGATTTCTCCTCCCTGATGGTCGTCGAAATGACAGTTGGATCAAGGGGATTTCTCCCTCCGCCTGCCTGCCGATAGGCAGGGATGACATTAGTAGATTTCATGAATTAAACTCTTTGTTTAACTCTTCAATCTTTTTTAGGTATGCTTCCATGTTTTGCGGATTTTTCTTAATCAATTTCTTATAGACTTCAATCGCCTCTTTCAATTCGCCTTGAGCAATAAATATTTTTGCAAGGGTTTCCGAAACTATCATGCTTGTTCCTGAGAAATCTTCAGCTCTATATTCCATACTAATTGAACCAGCTAAAGCTTCCGGAAGTTTGGCAAAAGAAATATCGTGGGCAAGTTGGTCTAACCGGTCTTCTACGGGTATATTTATTATTTGATCCTCTTCCGGTTTTTCATTATCAATAAAAAGATCAGGTTGATTTTCCGGTTTTTCATCTTCATCAATCATAAATGCGGTTTTTGAATTTGATTCAAAGAGAGACCTTTGTTTCCTGATATTTTCAATCTCCTTAAAATAAAAATCATAGGTCTTTTGGGAATGGATTAAATCGCTACCGGTTTTAATCGACTTTAATGCTTGGGTGTAATTTCCGATGAGTGAAAACGCTTTACCGAGTAGAAGATGCGCAGCGGAGAATAGAGGATAATTTATTATACCGTTTTGAAGAATTTCTATCGCCCTGCCAACGTTGTTATTTTCCATCTCCGCATTTGCCATTCTGACAAATAGGGGAGATTTTTTATTATACTCAAATATTAAGCTGACTTTTTCGTTGAATGTTTCTGCAGGCGATTTAACCACAATATTCTTTCTAAGCTTTTGAAAAAGCGTGTTTGATCGATGTTCCCGAGACGAACGCAAACCCCAGAAAAAACAAAATCTGGAACGGCAGCGCCGCCAATTCAAAGAAATAAATTGAAGCAGCTATCCCTACCAAACAATATATCGCCATAATTAACTCAACAATAACGGACATACCAAGCTTTTTGCTTGAATATTTATTTCCGATCCAGGAGTCTTTATTCGATACTACTTTATATTTTGGTGTTCTTACAAATTCACTTTTTCTGCTCATCAAACCTTCAAAAACCGCTCGTGAATTGTTTACCGCAAACCCCATGCTTCCAGCCATAAATAAGGGAAAAAGAACGATTTTCTTTCGCCAGTCTTCTCTTATATCTTTTTGCGAATAAAGATAAAACATAAATGAGCTGACAAACGCTAAAACAAATAACGACATTACTGCGAAATATAACTCGTGAGGTCCGCTGTTTTTTATAAAAATTAAGGGAACGTTTAATATTGCCGCAAGCAGAATAAAAGGAAATACAATATTGTTAGTCAAATGAAAAGTCGATTGAAGTTTAACTCTAAGCGGCATTTTTGATCTCCAAACAAGGGGAAGAATTTTCTTTGCAGTTTCAATCGCACCTTTGGTCCATCTAAATTGCTGATTCTTCAAAGCATTTATTTCGGAAGGAAGTTCAGCCGGTGAAGTAAAGTCTTTTAAGAAAACAAATCGCCAACCGTTCAATTGAGCGCGATAGCTAAGATCTAAATCTTCCGTTAATGTATCTGCCGCCCAATTTCCTGCATCAACAATGCAAGATTTTCTCCACACACCGCCTGTGCCGTTAAAGTTGATAAAAAATCCGGCTTTGTTTCTTACTGTTTGTTCTATAACAAAATGACCGTCAAGCGCTAGGGCTTGTGCTCTTGTCAATATTGAATAATCACCGTTTATATGCTCCCACCGGGTTTGAACCATTCCGATCTTAGACTCATTAAAGAATGATAATGTTTTTTTCAAGAATTCCTTTTGAGGAATAAAATCTGCATCAAAAATTGCAATGAATTCTCCCTTCGCAACTTTCATTCCTTCTTTCAAAGCGCCGGCTTTATACCCTTCTCTTGTGCCCCGTCTAATCTGTTTGATGTCAAAACCTTCTTTGAGTTTTTGCTCAACAATTCGTGCGGTAATCTGCGTGGTTTCATCTGTTGAGTCATCAAGCACTTGAATTTCCATCTTGTCTTTAGGATAATCAATTTCGCAAACTGCATTAATTAATCGCTCAACTACATATAATTCATTATATAGTGGAAGCTGAATAGTAACCATTGCACCAGGAATAAAGTTCTTATCTTGTGAATTTTTTACGTCACGGTACTTATTGTAGTAGAAAATCATTATAAAACCGTGAAGTCCGAATACAAACAAGACTAAAAGCGAAAAAAAGTAGCCTACTAAAACTATCTCGTCCATTTTTAAATTGATCCTTGAAATATTAACAAAATCTAAATTTTACCATCCGGAAACGGTAGCTAAAAGAATATCTTCCGAAATGTTGTCTATTGCTTTTTGAATTGCGGTATTTCTTTCAGCGATACTTCCGGTTGTAGCGTAGTCGCCGTAGTTAGAAAAATCTTTACTGAAAATAGTTTTCCGCTCAACTAAATCTTTATAAACTGCCTGTACCGTAATAGTAATCCTTCTCGAAGTAACATTTTCTCCTACTGCAACTACTGCGGGGGCATCAGTAAGCGAAATAATTTTGCACTCAAGCAGCGCGTTAGCATTATTCTTGTTTGCTACTTGCAGTGTGTTGTCATTTATAAACTTTTGGGTAAGTGATGTAGTTAGCAATTCACCTAATCCCGGTTCACCTGAGCCGCTTTTATCTTGTGCTATCGGAATAGCAATTGTCTTAAGATGTTTAGGAACAGATGCACCCGTAAAAGAATATGCACAACAACCCACAAAATTAATCATAAGGACACTTATAAACAAGACGAATACAAAGTGATAAAAAGAAATAAAAACGTGTAATTTTTTCATATTCCGGTTCTTTTCAAATATCTTTCAAATTAAATTTATCTAGCTTACTCATGTTACGCAAACTTTGGAGATATGGAGTAATGGAATGTTGGAATAATGCAGAAAAAAACATTTTCTAATACTCCATTATTCCAAAGAGAAATCATGTATAAGGGAACTAACTTTCCAATTCAACTTATGTTTGTCGCTAAGTTTTTCATATAGACTATGTAACGTAATCTAACAAATCATATTCTCTTATTTTTCTATACAAGGTCCGCTGGCTTATTTGCAATATCGCTGCTGCTTTTCTCTTACTACCTCGCGTTTGTTCAAGCGCAGTAATTATTGCTTCCTTCTCCGCTTGTTCTAAGGGTATTGCTGTACCGGTATGATTGTTTTCTGCCGAATAAATTTCTTCGTTTTTCCGGGAAATCAAATCTTTTAATTCCAGGATATCTTTTTTAATCTCAAAAAGTGCACGATAGAGAAGCTCCCTGTCAAGTTCTTCAGGGGACTTTTTTAGATAAACCGGCAAGTTTCTATTTGATAAACCCTCTCCATCTTTTTTTAACAATGACGAGAAAATATTGATGTCCAAAGCTCCGTTCCTGGTCAATGCAATTGCCGACTCAACTGTATTTTTAAGTTCGCGAATATTTCCAGGCCAATTATATTCCGTTAATAGGTCAATCGCTTCCGGAGTAATTTTTGGTGTGGTGATTTTATTCTCCGCACAATAGGCGTAAATAAAATAGTTAATCAGATCTCCTATGTCTCCCTTTCTTTTTCGTAAAGGAGGAATACTTAATGAAACAGCTTTCAAACGAAAGTATAAATCCTCACGAAATCTTCGTGCATCAACCTCCTGTTGAAGGTCCTTATTGGTTGCCGCTATTATTCTCACATCGATTTTAGTTACGGTTTCGGCGCCAATCTTCATAAAATCCTTATTTTCGATTACCCGCAAAAGTTTTACCTGGGTCGTTAGAGGCATTTCAGCAATCTCATCCAAAAAAAGAGTGCCGCCGTCGGCAATTTCAAAATAGCCTTTTCGACTTTCTATTGCGCCTGTAAACGAACCTTTCTTATGCCCAAATAACTCGCTTTCAAGAATTCCTTCAGGTATAGCTCCGCAGTTAACACTTACTAATGGCTTGCCGGCTCTGCTGCTGTAACCATGTATTGCACGAGCAAATATCTCTTTACCAACTCCACTTTCTCCGTATATCAAAACGGATATATCCGACGGCGCTACCTGCATTGTAATGTCAACAAGATCGTTAATCTCCTTCGACTTGCTGATTATACCAAATTCTTTTTTAAATTGCTCGATGGTCATTTAGATTTGTTTTATAATTGCTAAATAAATAATTGAATAAATTTATAGTGAAATATATTCATTTTTTTTACTTTATTAAAGGAATGAATTTAGAAGCTATGTCATATCTGTCCAAAATAAAATTTCATATAACATCCCTACCTATAGGTGTCCACTTAATATTAAAAATAAATAGTGATCATTTGTATGAAATCGATTAAAAGGTATCATAGCAGCCCACGAATTTATTCGTGGGAACAGAAATGAAAAGAATATCTTTTAACCGATTCATCGGTTTCTCAAATGCCGTTTTTATTAAGGGCAGCAAATGGGAAGGAACCTTATAAAGATATGATTGATAAATAAAATTCCTTACCGATCCGGAAATATCTTTGTGGACAAATATATCAAGCTGCTCTTTCCTCTTGTTCATTTTCATTTGAACAATTAGAGAAGCCAGCCCGGAATAATGATCGGCATGAAGGTGAGTTAACAAAATTCCAGTAATTGAATTAAAAGGAATCCGGGCGCTTAGCAAAGCTTTGGAAATTCCATCACCGGCATCTACCAAAAGATTATAACTACGCGTGGAAATTAAAAAGGAAGAATGATTTCTTTTAAGAGATGCTTTTCCCGAACCGGTGCCGGTAAAAATGACTTTCAAAACTATTCTCAGTTTGTTTCTAAAACTCTTCCGTCAAGGTTAAATTTCGCATTGATTGTACCCAAAGCTTTCTCTGCTTCGCTTCGACTTGAAAATTCACCGGTATATATCACATGAAAAACTGTTCCGGCTATTTCTTTATCTTCAATACGTGAGCTATATCCAGTCGACTCAAGTTCTTTTATTAATTTTTGAGCGTTAGCTAAAACCGAAAATGCTCCGGCTTGAATTATATATTTACCCTCTTGACCTGCTTTCACTGACGAATCAACCGCCGGTGATTCGGTTTTAGGTTCCTTATCATTTGTTAAAATTATCTTATCATTGACGGGAATGTTTCTCTTTGCTATACTGATGTATGGAGAGTTTGGATACTTGTTTTCAAGCTGATCTAAATAATATCTTGAAGACTTATACATCCCCGCAGCATAATAATATGTATAAATCCGGTACAAAGCGGCGTCGGCATATTTACTTTTAGGATATTTTTTAACCAGGTAGGAATACTTATCAACCGCACTCTGCCCATCATTTGTAACTACTGCGTCAAGAAACAATACTGATGAACTTTGTGGATAATCTTTATTTAATTTCGGCAAAGCAGCAATAACATTATCAATGCGTCCGTTTTCTATTTCTTTAAGATAAGGAGTTACATCAACTTCCT
>JAJYCM010000112.1 GCA_021778375.1 Bacteroidota bacterium | reverse complement strand
TATTGAAATAGGTATTGATAAATTATCATCTGCAAAAC
Source organism: Bacteroidota bacterium (assembly GCA_021778375.1). Lineage (GTDB taxonomy): Bacteria > Bacteroidota > Ignavibacteria > Ignavibacteriales > Ignavibacteriaceae > FEN-1297. The sequence continues at coordinate 8,259 of JAJYCM010000112.1, read as the reverse complement.
CAAATGAAATATTCTCTACTATCGCTCCGACTGCAGACGCTATTATACCAATATAATATTCAACTGCTATACCGGATAACTTAGGCGTAAACATTACAACTATGCAGGCGCTGATAAAAAATGCAACTGTTCCTTCAAGACTTTTCGATAGAAACTTGTGCTTGCCGAATTTCCTACCTATCAACGCTGCTGTTGAGTCGCTGATAATCAATATTGAAAACGCCGTAATAAATAACAACTTTGGGAATATAATGGCGCATATCAATGCTGATATGAATACGTATGTAGCGCCGTTGAAGTTTTTCTTGTTATGATCAACTTCATGTTTGCGAAGTAGAAAGCCGAAGAACTTATGAAAGAACCTTCCGAAATCACGATTGAAATGTCTGCTTAAATCAAGGAATATTGCTATAGCTGCTAAGATACTGAGTATGATTATTGAATCACTTCTGGGTATGTAATAATAAATGATTGGGATAGAAAGAGAGCAGAGATGAATTAGTTTTCTAACTACTTCATCTCTGTAATTAATTGTTCCTTGGTCAATTGGAGTCATCTTGAAGTGTTGATTCTTTTGGTTTTCTCTGTTCTATTAGTTTCTTAACATGTTCGGGAATTTCGTCAACATCCTTGATTACCTCACCGTTGCCGTTCTTATTTACAGGGGGAAGTTCTTCACCTTTAATTAGTTTGTCAATCTCATCGCCGTCAAGAATTTCTCTTTCAAGCAATTCCTTTGATAAGGTGTGAAGTAGTTCAATATTCTTAGTAAGAATTTTTTCAGCGTTCTGCATTGCTGCCGTAACAATTGCTCTTACTTCATCGTCAATATCAATTGCTGTTCTTTCACTGTAATCCTTGTGCCGTTGAATTTCCCGTCCTAAAAATATTTCTTCTTCCTTAGCGCCGTAGCTAAGAGGGCCAAGTTTGTCGCTCATTCCCCATTCGCATACCATTTTGCGGGCAATGCTTGTAGCTTTTTCAATATCATTTCCAGCTCCGGTTGTATAGTGGTTGAAAATAAGTTTTTCGGCAGCGCGACCGCCAAGAGCATAAGTTATAACCGATTCAAGATATTCTTTCGAATAAGTATGTTTTTCATCTATCGGTAAATAGCTTGTAACACCGAGAGCTCTTCCACGGGGGATAATAGTAACTTTATGAACCGGATCAGCTTCAGGGAGCATTCTTGCAACAAGGACGTGACCAATTTCGTGATAGGCAGTAGTTTTCTTTTCCTCTTCGGAAATGATCATACTTTTTCTTTCCATCCCCATCATCACTTTATCTTTGGCTTCCTCAAAGTCTATCATTTCGACTTTCTTTTTATCTTTTCTTGCAGCCAAAAGCGCAGCCTCATTTACGAGGTTTGCTATATCGGCTCCTGCAAGCCCCGGTGTTCCTTTAGCAAGTACTTCGAGATTCACATCAGGATCAAGAGGTATATTTCTTACATGCACTTTAAATATTCCTTCTCTTCCTTTAACATCGGGACGGTCAACAACTACCTGTCGGTCAAATCTGCCGGGTCGTAAGAGAGCAGGATCAAGAACATCAGGGCGATTTGTTGCGGCAATAATAATTACACCACTGTTTTGTTCAAAACCGTCCATCTCTACTAGAAGCTGATTAAGAGTCTGTTCTCTTTCATCGTGCCCGCCGCCAAGTCCCGCGCCTCTATGCCTGCCTACTGCGTCAATTTCATCTATAAAAATTATACATGGCGCATTTTTCTTCCCTTGGTCGAACAGATCTCTAACGCGGCTAGCGCCGACTCCTACAAACATTTCGACAAAGTCTGCTCCGCTTATTGAAAAGAACGGAACGCCAGCTTCGCCGGCAACAGCACGAGCGAGAAGAGTTTTACCGGTTCCCGGAGGTCCTAGTAACAGGACACCGCGTGGAATTTTCCCACCCAGCTTTTGAAACTTGGTAGGCTCTTTTAGGAATTCAATAATTTCATGCAGCTCAAGTTTTGCTTCGTCTGCCCCGGCAACATCCTTAAAGGTAATCTTTTGATTGGCTTGAGTAATTAATTTTGCTTTACTTTTACCGAAAGAAAAAATACCTCGTGTACCGCCGGCGCCGCCTTGCATTCTCCGCATGACTAAAAACCAAATACCAATAAGAAAAACCCACGGTAAGAATCCGATTAATATATTCATCCATTCGCTTGATTCTTTATCAAAAGAATAGTTGATGTTTTTGTTTTGCCAAATTGCTTCTTGATCTCTTATAATTGGTTCCGGCAGGTAAACTGATATATATTTAACCTTTGTACTCCGACCGTCAATTGTCATAGCAGTATCTGTCTTGAGTTCTGCTTTGAAATAATAATCGTTAACGTCCGACTTGATAATTTTCGCTTTCAATATCTGGTCTGAATTAACTAATCTTTCATATACACCGTACGAGACGCTTGTGTAATTGGTTGTGTTGGTTTTGAATAACTGCATAATAATTACTGCTGCTACAATTACCGCGCCCCAACCAAAAACCATTCTAATTACTTTTGACCAATCGAAATTATCATCGGGTTTGTTTGGACCCATACCTTTTGGATTTTTTTGTGGTGGCTTATTTTCTTTGTTGTTTTCAGACATATAAAATTTAATTTTGTTAATATCCATTATTTATTAATCTCCGTCACTTAAAACATAAATAGATCTAAGATTCCGGTACTTTTGTGCATAATCCAGTCCATATCCTATTACAAATTTACTTGGAATTTCAAAGCCAATATAATCAATTTTTACATTATATCTAAGGCTTTTAGGCTTTAGCAGAAGCGAGGCTACCCTCATGCTTGCCGGTTTGTGAGGTGCAATAAGTTCTTCAATATATTTCATTGATAAACCGGAATCGACGATGTCTTCAACGATTATTATATCTCTGCCGGTTACATCACAATTAAGCTCTTTAATAAGTTTTACAGTGCCGGATGAAATTTTTGCATCACCGTAACTGGATAGCTTGAAAAAGTCTACTTCACAGTCTATGTTAACGTTTTTAATTAAATCTGACAGAAATAAAAATGAGCCGTTTAGAACTCCTATAAAAACCGGTACTTTTTCTTTATAATCGTTAGAGATAATTTCTCCTAGTTCCCTGATCCTTTTTTGCAAAACTTCTTCGGTTAAAAGAGGAACAAAACAGTCACTTCCGATTATTAGTTTCTCATTTACGGTGTTATTTAGTTCATGCATAATTCGTAAACCTTTTTTGTGTTATTTGTTATCTTAAATCTGTCGTCTATCCTTAATCCAACTACCCAAACAATCTTATTCCCATTTGTCAGCACAAGTTGATCCTTCTTTTTTGAAGATGGAATTTTTTGCTCAGCTAGAAAGTCGGAGATATTTTTTGTCCCTTTCATACCAAGCGGATAGAATTTATCTCCCGGTTTCCATTTCCTTATGGTAAATGAACTCTTGATTTTATCTCCCGAAATATATTCTTTCATTTTGTTTGAAGTATACACCGGAGAAGTATTTATAATTTTTTTAATAGAAAAATCTTTACCATTGACATTTATTGACTTTCCTAAGTTTAATTTGATGGTAATTCCAACTTTTGGTTTCTCGTTCCGGTGAATTAAAATTACATTTCTTTCCCTTATAGCGGACAGATTTTGTGAAAGCTCTTCCTTTTCGCCGGCATGTTTTTCGATCAAATTGAGGATCTTTTTTAGGTCGATAAAAGTAGGCTGGATAAGGAAATATTTTTCTATTCCGAGTTTTATGAATTCCGCTCTTATTTCTTTTACGCTTGCATGGAGGCTTTCGATTGATAATTTCAATTCTCCGTCGCGATACTTTACTACCGAGTCGAAAGAATTGCTAATTACCGATTGAATGTATGAGTTACTGTCCTTAAATATTTCAGATGAATGTAACAAGGTTTCTTCAAATGACGGATTGAGTTTTTCTTTAATTGCCGGAATAATCTGGTTACGTAAAAAATTTCTTTCGTAGTTGCTGTCTAAATTTGAAGGATCGGTTCTATAGTTGATTTTGTTTTGCTCAAGGTAAGAAAGTATTTCCTCCTTAGTTAAACTAATTACCGGGCGAATAATATTCCCGCGCTTGAATGGAATGCCGGAAATTCCTCTTAAACCTGCTCCTTTAATTAAATTGAGCAATACTGTCTCAGCATTGTCGCTGCAATTATGTGCAGTGGCAATTTTGTTATACCCGTATTTCTCCGAAATTCGTTCAAATTCGGAATATCTGATTTCTCTTCCTGCTTCTTCGATTGAGATTTTGTTTTCCCTGGCAAAGGATTTGACATTTTTCACGGAAGCATAAAAGGGAATTCCGGAGTCATTCGCAAGCCGGCGGCAAAAATTTTCATCTTCAACTGCTTCTTTACCGCGCAGCAAATGGTTTATGTGGACTGCGCCGATTTCAATCTTAAATCTTTTTTTATATTTAGATAAAAAATTAAGAAGAAATACGGAATCAGGTCCTCCGCTTAATGCTACTAAAATCTTATCACCTTCTTGGATTAAACCTTTTTCATCTATAAACTTGATTACCTTTTGATCAATCTTTTTCATTCATTATTCTCTCGACATATTTTCCTAGTACATCGAATTCAAGATTAACCATATCGCCTTCTTTCCTTGTGGAAAAAATTGTTTCTTCCCAGGTGTGAGGAATTACTCCTACTGAAAAAGTATTGCCGGATAATTCAGCAACAGTCATGCTAACGCCGTCAATTGCAACCGAGCCCACATAAATTAAATATTGTCTAAATTTTTCCGGGAATGAGATTTTAACAAAATGACTGTTGGATAATTCCTTAACATCTAAAATCTCACCTGTAGTATCTACATGACCTAAAACGAAATGCCCGCCAAGCCTTGCATCGACTTTAAGAGATCGTTCAAGATTAACTTTGCCCCCGGTCTTAAGCTCGCCAAGGTTTGTTTTCTTCAATGTCTCTTCAATCGCCTCAACGGAAAAGGTATTTTTTTCTAATTTAACAACCGTTAGACATGTACCATTAACGCTAATGCTTGAGCCGATTTCAAGATCGTCCAATACTTTGCTTGCGGAAATAATCAACCTGTAGCCAAGACCTTCGGAGATTTTGTTTTCCAACTTTCCGATTTCTTCCACTAGACCTGTAAACATTATAGCCTCTTAAAAGTTTTGTTTTAATAAGTCACCTTACGCTGAACCTGAACCTCGGAGTGATGGAATAATTGAAAATACCGCTCAATTCCACTACTCCAACCTGCCGGTAGACATGGGCGAAATGACAACTATTTTTGTTTCATAACGAAAATTCCGACGTAATAAAACTATCCGCATTGTCATATCGAAGGAGCCTGCCGGCAGGCTTGCGACTGAGATATCCCATGTTCAACTCGGGGACCTGTGCTATACATGGGATTTCTCCTTCCTATCGGTCGTCGAAATGACAAATGTTTTTAGGCTCATTTCTCCCCGCAAACGGGGCAGGCCCTTCGCCTACAGGTTCCCAAAGAGTTCGTAACATCAGTAAATAAGTTAAAAATAGATTGTCCTAAATTCGTGTTACAAAAATAAATATTTTAAGCTAAGAAGTAAGGCAAGTAAGAAGAATTTTTATTTGGATAATTCAATCAAAACATCGTCGCCGACTTTTTCTACATTATCAATATTTATTTGAAATGCGTTATGAATATTTTTAATTCCAAGGTTGCTGAAAATATCGACTCCCCCTCCTAATATTTTAGGCGCAATAAAGATTGAAATGTCGTCAAACAGATTTTCCTTTATAAAACTTGACAAAAGCTTGCCTCCGCCTTCAACTAAAATGGAAGCAATATTTATGCGTCCAATTTCCTCCAGGGCGCTATGCAAATCTATCAATTTTTTTTTGTTTTCTTTAGCAAAAAGAATCTGTACGCCCAAAGATTTTAGCTCATTTAACTTAGCAGTTTTCTTTATACTTTTTTCTGATGTAATGACGATTAGCTTTTTATCGGCGTTGTTTTGGAAGATCTTATAGCCGGTTTTTAATTTAAGATGTGTGTCAAGAATAATTCTTTTGGGATTCCTACCTTCAGTCAGTCTAACAGTAAGCCTTGGATCGTCTTTTTCAACTGAGCCTGAGCCGACTAATACGGCATCATACTTTGACCGCATTTGATGGACTATTTTTCGTGACATAGATGAAGATATCCATCTTGAATTTCCGTTTACATCCGCAATTTTCCCGTCCAATGTTTGCGCGGCTTTTAAGGTAACGTAAGGATTTTTTTTGGTAATATATTTAAAAAAGAATTTATTTAACTCGGTGCATTGCTTTTCAAGCACACCAACTTTTACATCAATCCCGGAAGTCTTTAATTTTTTTATACCTCGCCCGCTTACTAGCGGATTTACATCAAGTGTACCGATTACCACCCGTTTAATTTTCTTCTCAATTATCTTATCCACACATGGCGGGGTATTTCCGGAATGACTGCAAGGCTCCAAATTAACATACAATGTCGAACCTTCAACGCTTTCATGTGAAGACTCAATTGCGTTTATCTCTGCATGGTTCTTGCCAAACTTTTCATGATAACCGACTCCGATAATTTTATCGTTTTTAATTATTATACAGCCGACAAGCGGATTTGGACTTACATTCCCCATCCCTTTTTTTGCAATCTCAATTGCAAGTTGTATGTAGGATTCATCACTCAACAGATTAAATGGTCGTTATTTTATTGATAAAATTTCAAAGTCTAATATTCCGGCAGGAGCTTTTATTTTGGCTTTATCTCCTGATTTTTTCCCAAGAAGCCCGTGTCCAACAGGTGATGTTATAGAAATCTTCCCTGCTTGAAAATCTGCTTCTTCCGGAGAGACCAGCATGTATTCAAAGGTTTTTTGATTACTCAAATTTTTTACAGTTACAACGGATAATATATGCACTTCGTCTGCTGCAAACTGAGAAACATCAATAACCCTTGCTCTGGAAAGGACACTTTCAAGCTTACTTATTCGAAGCTCGAAGAGTCCCTGTTCCTCCTTGGCGGCATCATATTCTGCATTTTCGGAAAGATCTCCATGGGCCCTTGCTTCGGCAATTTTAGCAGCAATGGACTTTCTTCCCACATTCTTCATATCCTGAAGTTCTTTTTCCAGCTCTACGAGCCGTTCCTTAGTCAAATAAACAAAATTTGCATCGGACATATCGTTTACTCAAGTTGTTTAATTAGGTTTAAAAAAAATTGCCACCGCTTTTTTAGCAGTGGCATGCGAAAATTATAAAATTTAATGAATGATGTCAAGAAAAATTTATTGGGGAAAGAAGGGGAGAGGTAGAATGTTGGAGTGGTCTAGTGTGTCATATCGAAGGATCCGCCGCGGCGGACTCGACTGAGATATCCCATGTTCAATTCGTGTACCTGAGCTATTTAAGGGATTTCTCTTTTGATCCTCAACAACTCATTTTATTTTAGCAGAACCATTTTATTAGTTTGAGAAAAATTGCCGGCTTGTACTGTATAAAAATAAATTCCGCTGGCTACTTGTTGACCGCTGTTGTTCTTTCCTGTCCATGTGACGTCGTATGTGCCGGCGTTCTGGAAATTGTCCGCAAGTAAGGCAATTTCCTTTCCGCTAATATCGTAAACGACAATCTTTACTTTGTTTGCTTTCGGAAGGGAATACTGAATTATCGTGGATGGATTAAACGGATTAGGATAATTTTGAAATACATGAAAAGTAGTTGGGATATTTGAATTAGTATTCTGTACTCCCGTAACTGTAAGCGGCGCAGAGAACATACCTCTACCGTGAGTGGCAGCAAAAATTGTATTGTCACTTGCGCGGTAATCTAAATCAAATACTGCAACGTTGGCAAGTCCGCTATTATCCTGTGTCCAGCTTGCCCCGCCATCAAAGGAAGTAAAAATGCCAAGATCTGTTCCGATAATTAAATTTTGAAGGTTATTAGGATTAACGACTAAACATTCAACGGGAATGTTTGGTAAATTACCCGAAACGTTCATCCAGGTTTGTCCATGATTTGTTGACTTGAATACTTTGTCACCTACAAGATAACCTGAATAGGTTGCGTAAACTGTTCCGTCATCGGTAGGGTTTGTAGTTAAACTTGTGCACCAGGCTCGTGGAGTTCCATTGCTGCTTACCTGGTCAATTTCAGTCCAAATGGAATCCGCTTGTTGTGTTATCCAAATTTTTCCGTTAGTATAAGCAGCATAAATAATATTTGAATTTCCTTTTGCCACAGTCACGGCAGAAACATAACTAT
>JAJYCM010000111.1 GCA_021778375.1 Bacteroidota bacterium | reverse complement strand
TTTGTTTCGTATCGCAGATGAAGGAGATTTTATTCTTACTTCTTTTCCGTTTACTTTTATTGTTCCTGATTCAGTTTTCCGCATCCCAAAAACGGCTTCCATTACTTCGGTTCTTCCCGCCCCCATCAGTCCTGCAAACCCGAGCACTTCCCCTTTTCTAACTTTGAAGCTTATATCCCGAAATTTTCCTTTTTGAGATAAACTTTTTACTTCAAGCGCGATATTGCCTTTTACAGAATTTACTTTCGGAAACAATTCGCTGATTGCACGCCCAACCATCAATTTTATCAATGTATCCTGATCAAAATCTTTTGCAGGTCGAGTTTCGATGTGTTGTCCATCGCGCAGAACTGTAATGCTGTCGGCAATCTTAAAAATTTCTTCCATCTTGTGTGAGATGTAGATTATCGCAATACCTTTGGATTTTAAGCTTTGAATAATCTCGAACAACTTTGAAATCTCTTTACCTGTAATAGCTGATGTCGGCTCATCCATGATAAGTAGGCGGGAATCGTATGAAACTGCTTTTACAATTTCAACTATTTGCATTTGGGCAACGGATAAGTCTTCCATAGTCGAATCGGGGTTTATTGAAATATCCATTTCCTTAAAAAAAATTTTAGTCAGCTCTCTCTGTTTCTTCTGATTTACTACTCCAAGGAAACGAAAACATGGTTCTTTCCCTAAAAAAATGTTTTCTGAAACTGTCATCTTTCTAACAGGGCTTAATTCCTGATGAATCATCGAGATACCAAGCTTCAAAGCATCCTTAGTATTTTTAATATCAACCAGTTTTCCCTCAAGGTAAATGCTGCCCCGATCTTTTTGATATATGCCGGACAAAATTTTCATGAGTGTTGATTTGCCAGCGCCGTTCTCGCCCATCAAAACGTGCACTTCACCTTTTGCTGCTTCAAGTCTTACTGAATTCAAAGCTTTAATACCTGAGAATGACTTCGAAATATTTTCCATCCGAAGAGCAAGGCTGCTGGGATCATGCCGGTTTATTGTATTTTGATTTGTTCCGCTCATTATTACCTATATGATGAAAATTTTTCTAAAATTTTTGAGAATTTATATTCATTAAAGAAATTTGTTCCCATTTACTTCATTTATTATGTTGCCCATAATAAGCATCTTCACCATGCTTACGATTGAAGTGTTTTTTCATTATATAATCAGGCAAACCTTTGAGAGCGGGATTGAGCTCCAAACTGTGAAGAGCCATTTTTGCAATCCTTTCAAGTGCAAGACTATTCTTTACAGATTCTTCAGGCGATTTGCCCCAAGTAAACGGTGCATGTCCGCGTACTAATACTCCCGGCATGGCAACCGGATTGACATTTTTAAAACATTCAATAATTATCTTTCCTGTATTCAATTCATAACCTTCTTTTACTTCTTCTATGGTTAAAAAGCGAGTTACCGGAATAGCTCCTTTAAAATGATCGGCATGTGTTGTGCCGAAACATGGAATGACTATACCAGCTTGCGCAAATATTGTAGCATATTCGCTGTGGCTATGTGTAATACCGCCTATATCATTTTCTAAATGTCTTTCGAAAAATGCTTTATATAATTCAACATGTGTGGGAGTATCGGATGATGGATTTAGCTTACCTTCAACCATTTTCCCATCCATATTTACTACGACCATGTTATCCGGGGTCATTTTGCCATATTCAACTCCACTTGGTTTAATGACAATCAAATTTCTCTCCCAATCAATCCCGCTGACATTTCCCCATGTAAGAGTTACCAATCCGTATTTGACAAGTGATTGGTTTGCGTTAAGGACTTTCTCTTTTAAATCTTCTAACATTTTTTCTCCTTGCGAATTTTATCACGAATATCTAACAAGTCTTTCATTACATTAAACATATTCCCCTGCCAACTCATTGTCCCAAATCCATCGTGAAGCTGCTTGTAGATTTGATAAAGTTTCTTATATACATCATGGTTTTCTTTAATTGGATTGTAAACTTTGCTAATGCCTGTCATCGCGGTTTGTGCTTGATCGATATTATCATATCCGCTCGACAGTTTGCCTGCTGATATTGCAGCAAAAATTGCAGCGCCTAGCGCAGGGGTTTGTTCACTTCTGGAAATCTTCATTGGACGCCCGATAACGTCTGCATATATCTGCATTAGTAAAGTATTCCTAATTGCCAAACCGCCACAGTTTACAACTTCAGCTATAGTTACTCCGTACTCTTCAATCCTATCGATAATAGCTAATGCGCCAAATGCGGTTGCCTCTACAAGTGCACGATAAATTTCATGTGGCTTAGTAAGAAGTGTTTGCCCTAGAAGAAGCCCTGTCAATCTAGTGTCAACAAGTATTGTGCGGTTACCATTGTTCCAGTCCAAAGCCATCAAACCGGACTCCCCAGGCTTTATTTTTGCGGCTAGATTTTCTAAGTTAATGAACTTTTCATCCGTAGTTTTGCCGTAACTATCAGGTACAAGATTATTCACAAACCATAGAAATATATCACCGACACCTGATTGCCCCGCCTCAATTCCGTAATAGCCGTCCATTACTGATCCATTAACAATTCCGCAAACTCCGGGTATATCTGCAAGTATTTTATTATTTGGATATACCATTATGTCGCATGTGCTTGTCCCCATAATCTTAACAAGTGTTCCAGTCTTGACTCCGGCAGCAACAGCTCCCATGTGTGCATCGAAAGCTCCGACTGCAATTGCAACATTTGTTGTAAGTCCAAGCTTTTTTGACCATTCTTCGGAAAGATATCCAGCTCTCTCTTCTGTGGGATATGCTTTGTTCACAATCCTATTACGGAGCTTTCCAAGTTCAGGCGAGAGCCTCTCAAGAAATTCTTCATCTGGCAAACCACCCCATTGTTCATTATACAGTGCCTTGTGGCCTGCAGCGCAAATGCTTCTTTTAAGACTTTTAGGATTTGTATCACCCGATAAAACTGCCGGAATCCAATCACAAATTTCAACAAAATTATAAGCAGCATTGAAGACATCAGGGTTCTCTTTTTGGCAATGCCAAATTTTACTCCAAAACCACTCAGAGGAATACACGCCACCTATCTTTGCCAAATATTGTGGGCGTATCTTCTCGGCTAATTCTGTAATCTCTTGAGCTTCTGCATAGCTTGTGTGGTCTTTCCAGAGCCATACCATCGCAGCAGGTTCATCTTTGAATTTATCCTGGAAACAAAGCGGGTTGCCCTTTGAATCAACCGGCATCGGACTACTTCCGGTTGTATCTATCCCAATCCCAATAATATCATTTGGAGAAAAATATGGTCCTGTTTCCTTGGCTTTCCTAATCGCTTCGTTTATTGTAGTTTCTATTCCCAGTAGATAATCAGCGGGATTCTGTCTGGCCTGATTTGGAATATCGTGATTGATAATGACCCCGGCTTCACCGGATGGATATTCAAAAACATGGCTTGCTATTTCATTTCCATTAGTAATATCGACTATTACTGACCGACATGAGTTTGTTCCGAAATCCAATCCAATAGTGTACTTATTCATATATTGCCTTAAATATTTTACTCGAGTAATTATTACCAAACTGGTTATTTATATCGTATAGGAAATAATATTTTTATTTTTTGTGTTAAATTTTCTCAATTTCATTTCATTCAAAACCTGCCGGTAGGTAAGGTTCATCCGCCTATCGCGGCGGATTCATAATTCAAAATTGCGGCCTGCCTGTCCGGCAGGCTTGCCGCGCTATGTTATTTACTGTTCCCGTCAATTTCGCCGACTGCCCCCACAATCCCGAAAGCATTATAATCACCTATCGATTCAAAAACCAGATTATCTAATTTCATTGGTCTGTTCAAATCAATTTCGATAACATCCATCAAACACGATTTGGTTACAACAGGAATAGAAGTAGACCAAAATCCGGGTTCGGGAAATGCTGGAGGTTGACCTTCTGTCCAATCTGATTGATCCGGTTTTAATAATGGTAATAATCCAAAGCGATTCAAGCGAGGTTCCCGAAATGTAGCAAATGTATATGGGTTAATATTAGGAACCCAATAATCAATATCTCCTGGATAACACAACGTACGCTTATACACAATCTCATTATTCGAATATGCAGTAATTCGAGCTACTTTCGTAAACATATCATGATTGTCCACAAAAGGCAGTACTAAGAGATATAGTTTTTTATATATTCCTGGTTTCAGATTCAGCCTATACGAAACTTTGCCTGATTTGTGCGAAACAGGAATAAATTTCCGATGAGGAATTTGGAAACTAAGACCTGGTATTTCGGGTACTGTTATCTTAGTACTATCTTCCAGAGCAATCATTGGCTTAGGCCAACCATAATTAGAGAACATAAAAAAGATATGTGGAAATCCGGGCATTACCCGTAATTCATTCCAAAGTGTGTCCGGTAGAAAGTCTGATTCAGGAAATGATAAATTAATCATCGATTTTGCAGCTATAAATTTTACTATTTTTTTTGCTGTCAAAGTTATAGGAATCATTCTATTGTTTTGTAAGTATAGATTTGCATTATTATCTCCGGGTGATAATGTATTAATTATGTCTGCAGGGATTAATAGATTAATTTCTACTTCAGAACGGGCTTTAATATCAGCAATAAAATGGATATCTTTTCCATGAATTCGTAAAACAGTAGGTTCATTGTAATCGCAACTCGTATTATTTCTAATCTGGATAGGTACTGAATATCCATTATTTGTCTTTTCAATTTCTTTTAGTGACGTCGCTTCAAATCGGGGTAAAATGGTTAAGTTCACCGGAAACCATAGGTTGAATTTCTTTGATAAGCTGCCATGGATAAAAAATGTCCTTTGTGAAAAATTAAGCTGACCCAAACGCCCGTATTTTTCATAAGGTTTGAGTAAACCTTTATTTATGCTTGCAATAATTGATTCCGGATTACTATTATAATCCCATGAGCGCAATACTTTACATCTATCATCTATTTGTTTTATTATCATACCTTTAACATTTAGCTCTAATGTATCGCCCTCTGCTATCGAACGTGGATATGTGATGCTGTACTTTATAGGCTCATATTGAATGACAATTTCCGTTTTTTTACTATAAAGACTGTCTATGTGTAAAATAATATGATCAACACCCGGTTCTATTGTATAATTCACTTTTCGACTATTCACTAAACATTTAATTATTTTAGCCGGGGGTAATTTCCATCGTACTATTTTTTCCAAAGATCGTGTTGTCTCTAAAGTGTAAGTCAACCTATTTCCATCACGCTGGTAATTAGCTTTAACTTCCGGTAGGGTTAGTTTAGCATTTGGCCAAGAATCAGGGAATGATGGCGATATTTCTATGGTGTTCTTAGGAGCATTCATTTTTAATCCAAAAAGCGCTTCAACCATTGAAGCTATATATAATCCTGCCGGAGGAGTAAAATAAGCGGGTATTGTTTCATCAGATATTTCTGGCCAAGCGCCTCTGTGATTTATATCCATTGCCCAATCCGCCATGGCTTTTAGTGGGCGCCAGGTCATATTATTTAATCCAAATTTTGAGAAGCCCCATGCTGCCCAGGGTTGCTGTGCTTCTCCACATTGCATACCCCATGTACCTATAGCATGCCATGAAAAATTATTTGAACAAAAAATAGCACCGTCTTTTCTTGTTAATCGCTCTAACAAATGTTGCAAGCCAGTGTATTGATCAAGAGGATCAACAATATTCCAGATGATCGGATAAAGATATGTCTCATATTGACCGTCAAGGCGAACGTTACCCGTCAGATCTTTAAAATATGCAAATCTTCCTAAATCCGGTAACCATAATTTATCGTGAAGTTGTTTTACAACCTCATCAGCTCTCTCAGAATAAAGACTTGCTTCTTTCTTATCGCCGATTAAATCTGATAACTCGGCCCGGGTTCGAAACATATTCACCATCTCAATGGAAGGATTTGTAGCATCACCCGGATTACCTATAAAATCTTCCTGGTTGCCAATTTGTAATCCCCATGAGAATAACATATCTCCGTCTTTATCATGTTGATGAATAGTTTTGGCAATTACACTATCCAAATAAGGAATAATTTCTTTTGCAAATAATGTATCCCCTGTAAAGTTTATATAATGTCTAATTTGCCAAACCCAATACTGATTGGAACCACCAAAATCCCGCTTGATCTTTCCATCCGGCATAAATTGTGGAACATTACCGTCATCTATTAAATTTTGCGCTTGTTCTATAATACAAGATTTAGATCGCTTTTCCTGGCCAATCCACTCAGCGCCGGCGCTAACTTGCTGTTGAAACAGCGCATACCAATGATGAAGACATTCCATCCAACCATAGGGTTTAATCCAATTATATTCAAGATTATAAATGGCTGACCGAAAAGCATTATTCATGTTAGCGTCGGGCGTTTCCACATTAGAGGATTTAAGAAGATTGGCGTAATATTTATCAACTTGATTTTTGGCAGTTTCAAAGCCAATCTTGCTAATCTCCAAAAGCTGGTTTTGATCATTAGAATAAGCGATAAGGACTTGCCCGGATCCTGATTCCATTCTGATAGATGCATTCTTCCGACTACTAGATTTTGCAGATTCTATTTTTATGATATCTGAGCTTTTGACAATGACAGGAATGTTTTCTTCGCCGCTTTTGAACTGTATAGTATGTGAATCGATTAATGCAAGATGATTTAACGAATTAACCGAATCATTACGTACATCTGCATTGTTAAGAGGCAATAGATTTCTGCCTGGTAATAATGAGAGTATCTTGCCGCTGCCGATATGTATAATCACAGGAATATTTGGTTCGGTTTTAATTTCATAAAGTGCAGACCCTTCCCAAGAATCCTTTTCTCTACCGACCAGAAGCGGTCTAATCTTCGTTTCTATTAGAATGTTTTTTATCTTAAATTTTGCAATAACTCCGCCGGGAAAGTCATCCACAGAAAGGTTTTGTACTTGGGACGGCATAACTAATTTTCCATCTATTTCGAAGCTCGGCATTATTTTTATTAAATAGTTTATATCTGTATACCTTATACCATGCTGAAAATAGGTCATAACACAAGAGTTTGGAATTGTTTCATCTGTTAAGACAACAGTTTTGTCGTATCCTGCCATTCGATCAGTATATACCCGCTTGGGCGGTTCAGTTTTTTGAATACCCCAAATATCACTTAAGGCGCTTAAGGTCAATATAAACGCAATAAACCAAATGTTTAATTTGTTTTTTATCATTGTTTTCAAACCACTTTTTAATTGTAATATAATATTATCGTTTAAGTTTTCGTTTTTATGTCAAAATATTTGAAACACAATACAGTATTCCTTTTCTGATATAGCTTTACTTTTTGAAATGATTTTTCTGTGTAATTTATTGTCCGTTGGATAGATGATATTTTTCTCTTGTACGGTCGTATCTATAGTATTGCCATTTAAATCTTTGTTTTTTATATCAAGATATTTCAAATTTGTTTTACATATTCCATGTTACATCAAACATATTCCATTGCGGCTTGCCGTGCTATGCTTACATCAGGATCAAATCTATCATCTCCCTTTATCCGAATGCTTCCCTTCAGAATCAGCTCTACCCCGTTCTGACCAATTCTATTACGGAAATGAACCAACTCACTTGCTTGACAAGGGCTGTTGATGGATTGAATGGATTCGGATAGTTCTGTAATAATGCAAAATTATTCGGGATATTCGAATCTGATTTATTAACACCTGTTATTATTTGAATGCTTCCAATTTGACTTTCACCAAAGCTATTTCGTGTTTGTATATAAATCTTTTTATTTCTGTCAATTGTAGAGTCTAGTATCAAACCACCCTTTCCAACATTTAAAAATGTCCACTGTGCACCATTAAAATTTTCATTATTAGTAATACAATATTCAAGTGAGAATCCATCAAGTTTTATTCGTAGAATATTTTGGACAGCATTGAAAGATTCAATGGCCGGAGTTGGTGGAGCAACTTTTCTATAATTTTTTACGCTATACAGTTCGTCTGCAACATTATTAAACTCTAAAAAGCGCCAATCTACGTTTGGTTCAATGTGTGTACTTTTATTGCGGGAGACACCTTCTTGCGGTTGATTAAGCCATGCTATTGGATAATTAAACCTGCATGCCAGTAATACTTTTGGTTTAAGATTAAATACAGGTTCTGTATAACGCACTATTGGGGTTTTACCATCTACTGTATCCCTCAAGCCATCCCAGTCACTACCATTAATGCAGACAGATGCCCATGTTATCATTTGTTCGACACCTTGGCCATAAGGCATTTCTTTATACACCGGTTCATAGTAACCGTAACCTTTTAAAGGGTCTTGGGTGTTTTCAACAAATAACCAATATGGTACACTTCCCGGAATTTTATGAATATTTTAGAACGTAACACACCTATTGCCGATTCTCCAGCGCCGCTCCAGGAATCTGCCCAATATTTACCCTGCTGTCCCGACATTGGCCCATGAACAGTGGAATTCGGAGTAG